>JBOFIW010000285.1:0-1799 GCA_051650365.1 Vibrio sp.
TGCAAGGTCTGAAAGTCTCGATTGCTGAATCGGTGGCCAAGTACGAGCCTCGCGTTAGGCTGGAAAGTATCATCGTTTACCAAACCGATTTGCCACAGGGCATCATTGGCATTAAGCTTTCTTGCCAAATTCTCGCCACAGGTCAAAGTGAAGTGTTCGATTTCACCAACGCCGCGACTTCCGAACGGAAATTATCCCCATAGAAATCTTCGATACTGACTCCACTGATTAACAGGAGACAGTATCCATGGCCGAATTACTTCACGGCATCCGAACCATCGAATCGCTCACAGGTCCCATTTCGGTCATCGAAGTGTCATCCAGTGTGATTGGTGTGTTCGGCACCTCTGAGTTGGCAGAGCCATTAAAGCTCTACCACACCACCAATTACGACGATGCAAAAAAAGTCTTCGGTGAAGGCACGTTGAAAAATGCCATTCGTCGTGTTCACAACTATGTGCCAAGCAATTCCATTATTGCTATCTCGTTAGGTAAAGACAGCGACTTTCCTGAAGTGGAAGCCCCAGTCATCTCTGGCGTCACGATGAGTACCTCTAGCACCTCAATCTATATTGATGATGGCGCAAGTTTGCCTGTTACGATTTTAAATCCTCATGCCTATGACATCGTGTACAGCTCAGACAATGAAGCGATTGCAACCGTCGATGCGGTAACGGGGGTTGTCACTCCCGTGCAAGCAGGAATTGCTAATGTTACCGCTTTAGTGACCTTTCACAATGGCAAGTATTATGTAAGCGAAATGCATGTTTACAGTGTGACGGTGGCTCAAACCAACCCGAACGCAGGTAAGGTGATGAGTCCGGCCGTGCTTGGTGATTCCATGGCGACCGCATTTTTAGGTGCTGACTCTCAACCGAACGGCTTAACCAACCCATACGAACAGACTGCTGTCTGGTCGATTGATGACGAAACCATCGCATTAGTCGATAGCAGTGACGGCACCATTACGCCTTTGTCTGAAGGTAAGACAGTCGTCACCGTGACGCTCGCACCAAAGAGCAACGTCAGCTACACCAATGATAACGGTGTCACCATCAATGTGGGTGACGTGGCGGGCATAGAGCTGACTTATGTACTCACCGTGACTCGCGTGAGCGATGCGCTTCTGGCGAAATTTATGGAAGCGCTGCCGCTGCTTCGCAAAGCGAAACAGACCTACGGCTTCTCATCCAAAATCAACATGGCTCCTGGCATCTTGCACAAGGATGGCGCGATGGGGCTTGCGGTTGCGGCTATCAGTACCCTTCGTGGGATTTGGGTGGGTGATATGCCAGAGCATATTTCAACCCCAGAAGAAGCTTACACATGGAAACAAAAGTACACCTCACAACGTGCGTATGTGGGTTGGCCGCGTCCAAAAGTGCTGGCTGAAGATGGTGCAACGGTCGTGGATTGGTACGCGCCAAGTTTGTGCGGTTTGATTGCTCAGGTAGACCGTGACCAAACCGAGCAGAACATTGTACCGGAGACAGGTTACTGGTGTTCACCATCGAACTATGTGATGGCGGATGTGATTGGCCCATCAATTGAGCTGGATTACATCCCAAGCGACCCGTCGTGTGATGTGAACTATCTCAACGTGAACGGCATCACCACGCTGATGAACCACGGCGGTTGGAAGAACTTTGGTAACTACTCAACGGCGTTCCCAGCTAAAAGCGATTACCTGTCGTTTCTTTCGGTGCGCCGTACCGCAGACATCATCGAGGAGAGCATCGAAGACGTCACTCGTCAGTTCCTGGACTTTCCGATGTTCACCAGTCCCACCGATATTGCCA
>JBOFIW010000286.1:0-1477 GCA_051650365.1 Vibrio sp.
ATCAATTTAGCGCTTAAGTTATAGGATCTGTTTGAGAACTCGATC
The DNA here is from genome assembly GCA_051650365.1 of Vibrio sp. Classification (GTDB taxonomy): domain Bacteria; phylum Pseudomonadota; class Gammaproteobacteria; order Enterobacterales; family Vibrionaceae; genus Vibrio. Next base: position 46 of record JBOFIW010000286.1, read on the forward strand.
AGCTTTTAAACGCATGATTCTGCGGACTAAACGCTGAACTCGATCGGGATACTGCTCTGGTTTTTCTATTTGTTTATAAGTACAGATGAGTTGGGTATGTTGCAGTATGTTGTCAATTTCAGCTTCAAATTTCTTTGTTAAGTGATGGTAATCATCACGGATCAAAATCGCGTTTTCCAAATCGAGCTTCCAAGCTCTTGGATTAAGGTTATTACCGGTGATAAGCATGTAGCGTTTATCTACCCAAATTCCTTTAAGGTGGAAGCTGTGATTATCATGTTTCCACAGATGGATAGAAAGTTTACGACTCGCTATGTGTGCTTCATTCGCTTTCGCAAAACGGCGAAGATTCAGTTCATATAAGTAAGGTAAGCCACCAATAGTTTTGAAAGGTTCTTCGGGAGCAATATAGAAATCGTTAGCGGTTTTATCACCAATCACGATATGGACTTTCACCCCACGTCGCAGCGCCTTTTTTACTTCTTTAGCAATGCTCGGCGGAAAATTAAAGTATGGCGTGCAGATGAAAACTTCATCTTTGGCTGAAGCTAATAGTTGGACAATTGCTTGATTGAGTCGGTTTCTACGTCTTCCAAGACCAACTAATGGAACGACAGCTACCTGACTTTCTGCGACTTTTTGCTTGGAAAACTGATAATGAGCCAGAGCAAGCGAGGCGCGAAATTGACGGATGTCGGCTTTAATTTCTTTGGTTGTAGGTTTGCTACCGCAGGCAAGATTGTTCACTGCCGGATGAGCGAGCATTTCTTGTTGGATAAATTGCACCATGCTATCTGCAAGAGTCGTGTTTTCGAGGATATGGTAACGATCGAAACGATAACGATCATGGTACTGTAGGTAAACGTTATTAAGGCTGGCTCCACTATAGATAACTTGATCATCAATAATGAATCCTTTGAGATGTAGAACGCCGAAGACTTCGCGTCCTCTCACTGGGATGCCGTAAACAGGGATACAATGCTCGTGTTGCTCAGCAAAGTCACGATACATCGCCGCATTACCTTCGGATGCGGCGGCACCAATCAATCCTCTTTGGGCTCGATGCCAGTCAACGCAGATATGAATGTCGAGGCCTGGGTTGCGTTGCTTGGCTGCGTAAAGCTCAGTGAGAATTTCACGGCCAGCATCGTCATTTTCTAAATAGAGTGCAACGAGGTAGATACGTTTGCGCGCCTGACGTATCGATTCCACCAAATGAGTTCGAAACTCCGCAGCAGAGAGCAGTACGCCAAACTTGTCAGGATCTTGCGCAATCGCTGGTAGTTGTTCGATAGGGTTTCTTCGAGCAATCATTGGGATGCATTACCTTGTTGTGTGCAAAATTGCGAGCAGTGGATATTACCAAAACTGGTTAAGAAAAGGCTAGAAATGGCGATCATTCTTGACATTAGTTCGTTTGATATTGCATCGG
>JBOFIW010000287.1:0-1753 GCA_051650365.1 Vibrio sp.
GCTGCATCTCCATCTTCAGAAATTCGGTCAGGTCAATGCCTTCAGCCTCGGCAACTGCTTCATGAATGTTGTGATGCTTTTCGTATGAGAAAGTCAGCGTTTTCTCTTGGTTTTGGTAGGTGTAGATGATGGTACGAGCCATGTTTCTCTCTCAACGCTAAATAAACGGGCTAGATTCTGCCTTGAAGTGGGATAATTGTCACGCTTTCACCGACTTTTACCGTATCAATCGCCGGAGTGATTTCAATTAAGCAGTTCGCTTCACTCATTGAGCGCAAAATTCCCGAACCTTGTTTGCCCGTGGTACGCACCGTCAGTTGACCTTGCGTATTAAAAGCGTAAACCCCACGACTAAACTCGGTTCTACCTTGGCGAGAACGCAAATCTTCCAACGCGATCGCATTGACTTTCAGTGGTTGCCAACCTTGTTCACCTTGCATTTTACGCAGGGCAGGTTCCACAAAGTTGATGAAAGAAACCATTACAGCGACAGGGTTGCCCGGTAGCCCGAAGAAAGGTTTTCCAGCAATCTGACCAAACGCCAGTGGACGTCCCGGACGCATATTGATCCGCCAAAAATCAATTTGCCCCAGTTTCTCTAGCGCGGATTTGATGAAATCGGCATCGCCCACAGAAACCCCGCCGGAAGTGATCACCACATCGGCCTGTTTTGCGGCTAGCTCAAGCACTTGCATCATTTTAGCTTCATCATCTTCAATGATGCCAAGATCGATCACTTGGCAACCGAGCTGTTTGAGTAATCCTGTCAGAGTAAAGCGGTTGGAATCAAAAATAGAGTTAGGTTCAATGTCACCGCCGGGCGCTTGTACTTCATCGCCAGTCGAGAAAATCGCGACTTTAAGCGAGCGAAATACGTCCGCGTGTGCGAAACCCAGTGATGCAAGCATGCCCATTTCTGGAGAAAGCAAACGCTGGCCAGAGTTAAACACCGCTTGGCCTTGCGCCAAATCTTCACCAGCTTGGCGTACGTTTTGTCCTGCTTTGATTTTTGCACCCGCAAAACTCACCACATCGCCGTTTGGCGTGGCTTGCTCACGCATCACTACCGTATCAGAACCGAGTGGCATTGGCGCACCCGTCATAATCTTAACCGCTTCGCCAAGCTCAACTGTATTAGGGTAATGATTGCCCGCTAACACTTCTGCCACTACACGGTAGCTGTCTCTTTCAAGATCATCACTGCGCAGCGCATAACCATCCATTGCTGAGTTGCGATAGGCGGGTACATTGATCGGAGAGGAAACTTCACGCGACAAAACTCGTTGGTAGCACTCTTGAATCGCTACCGATTCCGTCTCTGACAACGGCGAAATGAGTGAAAGGATCTTCTCGCGGCCTTGCTCTACAGAAAGGAAAGCTGGGGATAAGGTGTCGCAGCATGCCGCCGCACTGTTTTTTGAATCTGAACCTACAGATTGCTGCGTTTTCTGTTCATGCCACTTCTCAACATAATCCAAAACGAAATCAGCGATCGCATCGAGATCATTAATGTGCATTTGCGGCAGAGCCGTCTCTACCGTTTCATCGGCAGCAATCGCCATGATGTTTTCATCGTGAGGGTAAAGCCAAGGTTTACCGACTTCAGCGCGGTGTAGTTCAATTTTTGGAAAAGCGATATTTTTACAGCCTTCAACCAAAATGACATCCAGCTTCTCGGCATCAAATCGAGTCAGCAGATAATCAAACTCCGCTTCGGCATCGGGTGTTTCGGTCATCAGTGCATGACGGTTAC
>JBOFIW010000288.1:0-1785 GCA_051650365.1 Vibrio sp.
TCATTAACCTCCGTGGATTGAATAACTAACTTTAATGCGGTCTTTCTTACGTTTTATGCGAGTCACATGGAGACCATTGAGTTCAGAGGTACTCACAACGTGCGTCCCCCCACAAGGAACGGGGGTAAACCCATCAATAGCGATCATGCGAATATGGGTGCTTTGTGGAATAAATTTACACAGCAAAGGACGCAGCGATTGCACTTCGGTCAAATCCAGATCTATGGATTGAATGGCTCTGGGTGCTCGGTTAACCAGTAAATTAATTTGCTCATTAATCAGTTCCACCGAGAAATTATCGTTAGTTCGTTCACTCTCAATTAGCTCAATATAGGAATCATCGGGGTAATGGTGACCTTTTGCAGGTGATAGGTTGTTATCCATCTCCTCAATGATGTGAGAAATTAAATGCCCTGCAGTGTGTGATTTGGCATTGATCAGGCGACGCTTCATGTCGATACGCTGCACACACTGCATCCCATGACTCACGAGCAGTGAAGGATGGGATTCCAACACATGGGCAATACCCTCTTCTGTCATTTCCGTATGATGAACTCGGTAAGCGACACCGTTAATTTCAAGGCTGCCAAGATCACACGGCTGTCCACCACCTTGAGGGTAAAAAATAGAGCTGTCGCAGTACACAGCAACCGTGTCATCCATTTCCACCACCTGAGTGATCGTTGCGGTACTTTCCGCTTGATAGGTATCCAAAAGGTACTTAGGTATCGTCATAGTATTAACTCCAAACTTGCAGTGCTTTGTTGTGATCTTCCAAACCAATGAAGCATGACCACGTCAATCTGGAGCCTTGTTGAATTTTCTCAACGGAATGAATACGAGTTGGGTTAAATAGAATAAGCTCACCCACTTCTGGAGTGATTTCTAAATAGCCGCCGTTCAACTGTTCTGCTTTAACACCATAGCTACCTTCAATACGTATCGCGTTGTAGGCTTCTTTAGACTCTGGCCATTCGTGCCATAAGCGTAATTCGCCACCTTGCTCCGAAGTTTCCAAATACACATTGGCGGCAAGCTGATTGGTAATACCGGAATGCATTCCGCTCACCAAATCCCAGCTCAGCACATCATTGTGTGGCTCAGCATAAGAACCCGCTTTGAACTCTCTAACTAATCCAGCAAAAAGCTTATGGCCACCAATTTCGGCAAGGTTGCAGTGTGAAGGCCACACTTCACTGAGTTCTAACCGCAAACGGTCAATTGGAGAAAGAAATGGACTCACTTCCTTGCGCATTTCTTTAATCCAGATGTTTGCGAATTCACGATAACGGCTCAAAGAAACCTCATCATTCTGACATTCGAAAAACGCCTGACCTATGCGACCAATTTTCGGCGCGTTAACGTAATTACCAAAGAATGCGCTGCGCTTAATTTTGTTAGCGATGTCGTGCGCGGCCTGTTGCGAGAAATATCCGGGCACGCGAACCGCATCAATGGTTCGATCGAATAAACCATCCAAGTGCCATTTTTCGAGCTCACTGGTGATGATGATATTTTCTGACTGCCGGTACTTGAGTACAGAGGCAAGATTAGATGGGGACATTGAATTACCTAGCGTTGTGTCGTTGTTGTAGTGATTGACATGCTAAGTAATCGTTAGAAATGAATAAAATACAGATAAATTTAGAATAAAAAGATAAAACCAGAATAGTAAGATTAATACCTAACTATTTGTTTTATAATTAGATAGCCTGTAGTTACACCAATAAATGGCTCAACTCAAACACGATTAATTTCTAACCCAATGAAACGGCTATTCCTTAA
>JBOFIW010000289.1:0-3942 GCA_051650365.1 Vibrio sp.
ATCAAGCCCACTTTGCCATCCGCCACGTTGCCTAGCATGATGATACCGCTGCCTAGTTGATTTTTCAGATCGTCAACCATGCCACGCAGTGCTTTGTTGTCAGCGCCATTCAACCCAGCAACCAACACATTCACACCCGCGATCTGCTTAACTTGATTGATTAGTCCTGCACTCTCTTTAGCGGCCAGTTTATCTTTCAGTTGCTGAATTTCTTTCTCTAGCAATTTGGCTTTAGCGGCCATCTCAACAACTTTTGCGTCATGCTGCGCTTGCTGCGCTTCGATATAATCAAGCGCACCTTCACCAGTCACCGCTTCAATACGGCGAATACCCGCAGCAATACCACCTTCAGAGATGATCTTAAACAGACCAATATCACCCGTGTTGCTCGCGTGGATACCACCACACAGCTCAGTTGAGAAATCTCCCATTGAGAGCACACGAACTTGGTCGTCATATTTCTCACCAAACAGCGCCATCGCACCTTTCGCTTTCGCTTCATCAATATTCATGATGTTGGTTTCGATACTGTGGTTACGACGAACTTCTTGGTTCACTAAACGTTCTACTTCTTTGATCTCAGCAGCAGTCATCGCTTCCAGATGTGAGAAGTCAAAACGCAGTGTTTCAGCACGAACCAGAGAGCCTTTCTGTGCAACATGTTCACCCAACACTTTACGGAGTGCTGCATGCAGCAAGTGAGTCGCAGAGTGGTTAAGTGAAATTGCGGCACGGCGCTGTTCATCGACAATCGCATCAACTTGATCGCCTTTCGCTAACACACCTTGTGCCAAAACACCGTGATGCGCAATTGCGTTACCCAACTTGTGCGTGTCTTCCACATGGAAGATTCCCGCTTCGGTTTTCAGCACGCCAGTATCGCCACATTGGCCACCAGATTCAGCGTAGAATGGCGTGTTGTCCAATACGATGATCGCTTTATCACCGGCTGACAGCGCAGAAACTTCTGCACCTTCAACGAACATCTCGCGCACCACGCTTTGGCCACGGCTCGCCGTGTAACCGCAGAACTCCGTATTGGTTGCAGATTTGATCAGCGAGTTATAGTCAGTCCCAAACTGGCCCGCTTCACGAGCACGCTGGCGCTGCTCTTCCATCGCTTTTTCAAAACCGGCTTCATCAATGCTAAAGCCACGCTCACGCGCTACATCATTGGTTAAATCTGCGGGGAAGCCGTAGGTATCGTACAGTTTAAATACGGTTTCACCGTCTAGCACTTGGCCTGACAATTGATCCAGAGCTTCATTCAGAATGCTCATACCGCGATCAAGAGTACGACCAAAGTTCTCTTCTTCGATACGTAGTACTTTTTCAACCAGTGCTTGCTGTTTCTTCAGCTCAGCACCAGCGGTACCCATCACTTCCGCCAATGGACCTACCAATTTGTGGAAGAACGCACCTTGTGCGCCCAGCTTGTTACCATGACGGACAGCACGACGGATGATGCGGCGCAGTACATAACCACGACTTTCGTTAGAAGGCATCACACCATCAACGATCAAAAATGCGCAAGAGCGAATGTGATCCGCAACAACGCGCAGTGATTGATTAGTCAGATCTTGGTAACCAATTGCGTCTGCGGCTGCTTTGATCAGTGTTTGGAATACGTCGATTTCGTAGTTGGAGTGCACGCCTTGCATGATCGCGGAGATACGTTCAATCCCCATGCCCGTATCTACAGACGGCTTAGGTAACGGCTCCATCGTGCCATCAGCATGACGGTTGAATTGCATGAAAACGTTGTTCCAAATTTCGATGAAGCGATCGCCATCTTCTTCAGGAGAGCCTGGAGGTCCACCCCAAATGTGGTCGCCGTGGTCATAGAAAATTTCGGTACATGGACCGCAAGGACCGGTGTCACCCATCTGCCAGAAGTTGTCAGAATCGAACTTCTTGCCACCTTTTTTATCGCCGATGCGAATAATGCGATCAGCAGGAATGCCCACTTTCTTATTCCAAATATCAAAGGCTTCGTCATCGGTTTCATAAACCGTGACTAACAAGCGCTCTTTCGGCAGTTGCAGTACGCCAGTCAGAAACTCCCACGCATACTGGATCGCATCTTCTTTGAAATAGTCACCGAAACTGAAGTTACCCAGCATTTCGAAGAAAGTGTGGTGACGTGCGGTGAAACCGACGTTCTCTAGGTCGTTGTGCTTACCGCCCGCGCGGACACAACGTTGAGCGGTCGTCGCACGAGTGTAGGCGCGCTTTTCCAAGCCCAAGAAACAGTCTTTAAATTGGTTCATACCTGCGTTGGTAAACAGCAGGGTCGGATCGTTAGCAGGCACCAGAGAAGAACTTTCTACAATTTGGTGACCTTTGCTTTCAAAGAATGAGAGGAACGCGCGGCGCACCTCATCCGTGCTCATAAACATGCAGCTCTTCCTGAAATACTCAAGTTAGAATTTTGCGCTATTGTAAAGCAAGGATAAGAGTTCGCCTAGTTTCTTCTCTTCAGCAAACTGAATGTGTGTCGAGCGACAGCTCAACTAAGATGCATAAAATCTAGAACGGGATTAACAAGAAGAATCTGGGTGGGTGAAAGCGATTACTCATCACTCTCACTGGCTTGAAGCGCATAACGGATTTGGTCAAAGTTGAAACCACGGTACTGCAAGTAACGTACTTGCTTGGCATATTGCGAGCGTTCAAGGCTAATGCCGCTTTTAAATTTCTTGTGTGCGACTTCTTTAGCAAGCTCAAACCAATCTATTGTTTGTTCCGCAAGTACTTGTTCAATCAAGTCCTCAGCGACTCGCTTCTCTTTGAGTTGCTGGCGCAAGCGCTGCTCACCGTAACCTTTGTGAACCATTTGCCGTACCTGACTGGCTGCGTAACGGGCATCACTCAAATACCCTAGCTCTAAAACATACTTCACAACCTCATCAATCACTTCAGCAGGATGACCTTTGAGCGCTAATTTTTGGTGTAGCTCATATTCGCTATGATCACGACGACTCAGGAGCTGCAAGGCACTTTGTCGACAAGCCGTTAAGTCGAGACTCATGGTATCCTCCTATTAGGCTAACGGTAAGTTTTGATTCACTGACTCAATTTGCAGCCAAAAAGAAGCCCTGCATTGCAGGGCTTTATAAAATCGAGATTTAGACGCTGAAACTCTCTAAGTTCAGTCAGTCAATTAAAACTCTTCAGGTACTGCGCCAAATTCTACATCATCAGCGGCAGAAGCCGTTTCACCAGTCAGTTGCATATTTTCTGGGTTAAGCAGCATTTCACGCAGTTTTTTGTCTAACGTTTTAGCAATTTCTGTATTTTCTTTCAGATACTTGCAGGCATTCGCTTTACCTTGGCCTATTTTATCGCCGTTGTAGCTATACCAAGCGCCTGACTTTTCAACCATTTTGTGTTTCACACCAAGGTCGATCAATTCACCTTCACGGTTGAAACCTTGGCCATACATAATTTGAGTATTGGCCTCTTTAAACGGTGCCGCAATCTTGTTCTTCACTACCTTGATACGCGTTTCGTTGCCTACCACTTCTTCGCCTTCTTTAATTGCGCCAGTACGGCGAATATCCAGACGAACAGAAGCGTAGAATTTCAGCGCATTACCGCCAGTGGTGGTTTCTGGGTTACCAAACATCACACCAATCTTCATACGAATTTGGTTGATGAAGATACACATACAGTTGGATTGCTTGAGGTTACCCGTCAGTTTACGCATTGCTTGCGACAACATACGTGCTTGGAGACCCATGTGGCTATCGCCCATTTCGCCTTCAATTTCCGCTTTTGGTGTCAAAGCCGCTACTGAGTCAACCACAATCACATCTACCGCACCAGAGCGAGCCAACGCATCACAAATTTCAAGTGCTTGTTCACCCGTATCAGGCTGAGAAACCAATAACTCATCAATATTCACGCCCAGTTTCTTAGCATAAACTGGATCCAATGCGT
>JBOFIW010000290.1:0-2320 GCA_051650365.1 Vibrio sp.
AAGACCTGCCAGCAGCTGAGTCATGCAGTGGTATTGCACTCAGTAGGATTCACGCGATTTAGGACAACATAATGCAAAAATCAGCACTGGCGATCGCTCTAGCATCGCTGCTTACCCCTATCTCTTATTTACACGCCAATGAAGCACAACCTCAAGAAACGCTGGTTGTGACGGCGAATCGTTTTGAGCAAAAAACCAGTTCGACCTTGGCTGACGTGGAAGTTATTACTCGTCAAGATATAGAACAAACCCAAGCTAAGACATTGCCTGATTTACTTCGTCGACTAACTGGTGTTCAAGTCACACAAAATGGTGGTCGTGGTCAGTTAGCCTCGTTATTTGTACGTGGAACAAGTTCAGAACAAGTATTGGTATTAGTGGATGGAATCCGCTTTGCTCGTGCGGCAAAAGGGGCGGTTGACTTCAACCAAATCCCACTAACGTACGTTGATCGCATTGAATACGTTCGCGGTGCTCGAGCTTCTTTATATGGCTCTGAAGCGATTGGTGGTGTGATTAACATCATCACTAAAGCTCGTTCACAACAACAAGGCACAACAGTAAGTGCTGGGCTGGGATCATTGGATTACCAAGAGCTTAGTATTGCTTCTGGGATGGCGATTGGTGAAAAGGGACAATTAAATGTGGCTTTGGGAACCGAGAGTGATAAGGGCTACAACGTCCATCCTGTTCCTGGAGTGAATGATGGTGATCGTCACGGCTTCGGATCAGATAATGCGTTGTTGGGTTATGTACACCAACTTGATGAGTCTTGGTCGCTTTTTGCTAATGCCCGAGCTTATGAAAATGTTTACCAGTATGACAGCAGCTATAGTACCCGAGACTATAAAGAGACAGAAAAAGATGATCTATCTGTCACCGTTGGTGGTCAATATCAAGGTGAGCGTTGGCTGTCAGAGTTGCAATTGACTACGCAAAAGCAAAAATCATGGGATTACACGCAATCCAAAGGAAAATACTCGGGTAGTTCAGATAACCTTGAACAGCAAAACATCCAGTGGACTAACAGCTATGTTGTCAATGATGTATGGATGTTGGCTGGTGGTGTGGATTGGCGTGACGAGTCGTATCTTGATAAAACGGCGAATAAAGAGTTCGACCGCAGTAACACTGCCGCATTTGGTGTGCTTTCAGCGGAGTGGCAACAATGGCTGTTGGAAGCCAGTTTACGTCTTGATGATAACCAAGAGTATGGCTCGCAGACTACCCATAACATTGCACTAGGGTATCAGTTCATTCCTGAATTTGGGCTTAAAGCATCTTATGGCTCGGCGTTTAAGGCTCCCAATTTATATCAACAGTATGACCCGTCGTATGGTAATGCCGATCTTAAACCTGAGGAAGCGGATTCTGTGGAGCTGAGTTTCTATGGTCTGGTATCAGGCATTAAGTGGTCTATCACTGGGTATGATTACAAAATTAACAATCTCATAGATTACAATTCAAACACTTACAAATATCAGAATGTGGCAGGTGAAAGTCATATAAAAGGCGTTGAATTAACCACTGAGTTTGTTACTGGTATCGTACAGCATCAGTTAAGTGCAGATATTAAAGACGCTGACGATAGCAAAGGGCAAACACTACAGCGTCGTGCCGAGCAGATGTATAAGTGGAATGCGCTAGTGGCTTTCGAACAGGTGGATTGGTCAATTGGGTACCAATACGTAGGTAAGCGTCCAGATTTGGACTACAACACTTATCCTGCTCAGAACATAACACTTGATGCGTATTCTCTCGTTGATACCGCAGTGAGTTACTATGTGACTGATTCGACAACTATCAGCGCTCGAATTGATAATGTGTTAGATAAAGAGTACGAAACAGCCAATGGCTATCCTGCTGCTGAGCGTGCGTATTATCTCAACGTAGGTTATCAGTTTTAAACCATAAGCCGTCGTAAGGCGGCTTTTCCTATTTGCTCAATGGTTTATGTATGAAAAAAGTCATCATCAGTTGGTCATCAGGTAAAGATTCGACTCTCACCTTAGAGCGATTACGTGAAAGAGCGGATGTTGAAGTCGTTGGCCTCGTTACCACTTACGTAGGTAATGAAGTACCTTTTCAAGCGACACCCATTGAGGTGCTTGAGCTACAGGCTCAGCTCATTGGTCTTCCTTTGATTAAAATTGAATTACCAACCGTCTTTCCATCCAATCCGATTTATCAAAGCCAAGTTGTGGAAGGGTTACAGAATTCAGGCGTGAGATTTGATGCAATCGCTTTTGGTGATCTGTTTTGTAATGGCATTGCTGAGTATCGCAAAAGTTATCTAGAACCAGCGGGATGGGAATGTCTG
>JBOFIW010000291.1:0-1060 GCA_051650365.1 Vibrio sp.
AGCTTACCACTGCCAAAGTTTGCTCGGTGTCACGATTTTGCGCAGAGGAATATCCCAACTTTCTGTAGGGAGAGCATCCACATATTGGCAGTCGTGTGCCAATCCGATTGGCATAGCGCCTTGCTGAGTATGAAACCAAGGCGCTAATGTACGATCGTAGTAACCGCCGCCCATCCCCAAACGCTGTCCTGAACCATCAAAAGCGACCAGTGGGGTACCGATAATATCGAGTTTTCGAACTGGGCAGATTAAACGCTGATCGAGTTTAGGTTCATAGATCCCATAACGATTCTTCGTCATCGGGGTTTGAGCGTGGTAGAGCAAGAACAGTAGATGACCTTTGGCAAAAGGGTGTAATACGGGCAAGTAAACTTGTTTGCCTTGTTGCCAAAGCCATTCAATTAGCGGTTGAGTATTCAGCTCTCCATCATTGGCAAGATAAAGGGCGATCCGTTGCGCTGAGGCTATATCTGGAAGTGCCGAAAAAGTATGAATAAGTTGCTGGCTAGCCGTTTGCTGTTCTAAAGGGGAGAGCGCTTGTCGGCGTTGACGAATTTGCTGACGGAGGAGTGTGCGAGAATCATTCATAAAGGAAACCCCGGGGTGCCGTTGAGGATCGTAGCCCTTGAACCATTAGGTTCAAGGCGGATCAGTAATGGTAACCGTAGGCTTCTCGGTACAAGCCGAGCCTGCTCAATAGCTACCCAATACCAACCCTGTTATGTTGCTTATCGGCTCAGGGACATAGATCCACTGACAAACACCCCAGGGTAAATCAATTCTTTGCTTATTGCTTTGCTGGCTTCACATTTTTCAATGCGGCTTCTAATGAAGCGGTGAGCTGTTCCATGCGCTCACTGAGTTGTGACTGGTTGCCTGCGTTTTCTTGCTGCTTAGTTTGTAACTCGTAGCAGATATTGAGTGCGGCAATCGTCAATAATTTCACCTCATTGGTGACTTTAGTTCGCTCAGCCATTTCTTTCAAACGGTGGTCGAGATCTTGTGCGGCTTGAAGCAACGACGCCTCTTGACCCGCAGGGCAGTTTACCCGGGTCACCTT
>JBOFIW010000292.1:0-1113 GCA_051650365.1 Vibrio sp.
GGCGATATTCAAAACCTCGGTAATTGATCCAACGTTCACCGTTACGTTCAAAGACACCCTCACCACGTTCAGCCATCGCTTTAATGGATTCTAAACGCTCGACGGTCTTTTTTCCGATTTGCACTAACGTCAGCTCAGACTGCGCCCACACAACATTGTTTCCCAATAGCCCAGCTATGAGAAGTGGTAGTATTTTTTTATTCATATCAAAATGGCTCGTTTTTGTTATCAGTGAGATAGCCCAATTTTGGGCAGCAGTAACCCGCGAAATCTGGACAGGATTCACCTGCCACGGATGTCGAGAATAGACAATAGGGTTACTCATTTATTATTAGTTACAGAATGGCATTTCGATAGAATCACCACGTCAACAACGAGACACGGGTTCCAACTCCTCCGATATCATGTACCAAAAATGAGACTCCGTGTCAAAAAATATGCAACAAGAGCAATATTCAACTGCCAGATAAAAACAAAAGAAACAATTCACTGGTTTAATACGCAAGGATTTACTGATTAGTAACGGGGATTAAAAAAGAAAATGCCCACGATAAATCATGAGCATTGAGGAGGGTTAAGCGAGTGATTTTTCCGCGATTTTTTCGCACAGATATTCGCCGATTGGCATTGAGGAAGTGGCCGCTGGAGAAGGTGCGTTACACACATGCAAACTGCGCGGGCTTTCGGCAAACAAGAAATCATGCACCAGTGTGCCATCACTTAAAACGGCTTGGGCACGAATGCCCGCGGGGTAAGGTTCAAGATCCGGCAGTTCAATACTTGGACAGTATTTACGCACCAACTGTAAGTAGCCCACTTTCCACCACGAGTTTTTCATTTCGACCATGCCAGTTTTAAAGTGCTTGGCGCTCACCTTCCAAAAGCCGGGGAAGCGAACCATCTCCCACACATCACGCAGGCTAACATTCCATTTGCCATAACCTTCACGCTTAAAACCTTGTACGGCATTGGGGCCAACGGTCACGCTGCCATCAATCATGCGCGTTAAATGTACGCCGAGAAACGGCAATTCAGGATCCGGAATCGGATAGATAAGATGACGCACCACTTGGTTATGCTTGGGTGCCAAACGGTAGTATTCGCCACGATAAG
>JBOFIW010000293.1:0-13225 GCA_051650365.1 Vibrio sp.
GTTTTTTCGTCATAGGTTATTGAGTCTTTTATAAAATGTTATGAGTAACATTATGAAGAAGTGACGGAATGGGTACAACCACTGTGTGTGGTGAATAAAAGGTAATAAAAAAGCCCTGACAAGGTCAGGGCTTAAAAAATGTCGGTGAAGATTAGTTCATGCCGTAGAAACTAAATTGCTGTTTTTATTCGTTTTCATTTGTTTCTCTGTTCTGTGTTTTTATTTTAAATTTCAGTTGTTTAAATTTATTTTTGTTTTGGTTTGTCTTCTCTTGTTTCTAGTCTTATCATGATCTCGGGGTACATGTGGGGGTACATGGAACCTAGCCATGTACCCCGAGGAAAAGGACGTTATGGGCAAACTCTACGACAAGCATTTGAAGGCTGTTTTAAATAAATCTCACCTTAAAGTGTTCACTTTGACCGATGGTGATGGATTGGGTGCAAGGGTCTCTTTACAAGGAAACGTGCGTTGGCAGTTTCGCTATAAGATTAACGGCGCAAGCAAACGTGTCGATCTCGGTGACTATCCTGATTTCTCGTTGTTAAAAGCCCGCGAAGAAGCGCAAAAGTGTCGAGAATGGTTGGCGGAAGGCCATGACCCGAAACTGCAACGTTCCGTGATTCGACAAGAAACCCTTAAGCCTGTTTCTGTACAAGATGCCCTAGAGTACTGGCTGGTGGAATATGCAGAATCGAATCGTGCTAATGCTGACAAACATCGATCTCAATTTCAAAAACATATTTATCCCTATATTGGCGCTTTGCCACTCGCACAGACGGAAACGCACCATTGGATTGAGTGTTTTGATCGCGTTCGCAAGGGGATTGCTGGTAAGCAGCGTCCAGCACCTGTCGCAGCAGGTTATGTGCTGCAAAATGCAAAACAAGCGCTGCGTTTCTGCCGAGTTCGCCGCTATGCCACCAGCCGTGTTTTAGATGACCTTACCGTAAATGATGTTGGCAAGAAGCAACGCAAAAAAGACCGAGTGCTCACAGCACAAGAGCTCTCGGATTTATGGAATGCAGTCCAGACACCGAACAAGTTTCTTCCCTATTACTGCCATTTAGTTAAGTTTCTCGTTGTGTTTGGTGCTCGCACTCAAGAAGTCCGTTTATCAAAATGGAAAGAGTGGGATTTTGAAACGTTGCTTTGGACAGTGCCAAAAGAGCACAGTAAAACAGATGAAAAAATCATTCGCCCTATTCCTGATGAGCTGGTGCCTTGGTTGCTTCAACTAAAAGCAGACAGTGATAAAGAAGCGTTGATTTTGGGAGAAGAGAAAAGCCCTGAAACAGTGAGCCAACAAGGTCGCTTCTTCTGGCAGCGCTTAGGTCATGAAGAAGCGTGGACCCTGCATGATATTCGTCGAACACTCGCGACGCGCCTTAATGAGCTTGGCGTTGCGCCTTATGTTGTCGAGCAACTTTTAGGGCACAGCTTGGGGGGCGTAATGGCGATTTATAATCGTAGCCAGTATCTACCTGAAAAGCAAAAGGCTTTGGGTATATGGTTAGACCATTTGGATATGTTCTGCCAGTCATTAGAAAATGTGACATCAATCTTGTTTTCAAAGAAAAGTGCTTGAATGTGGCATTTTTAGCAAAGTATAGAGGGCGCAGAGTTATGCGCCCTCTGAGCCTTTTTGTTTCAAGATGGTCATGTGATTTAGATAAGTAGTTGCTTAGGGGCTTGTTGATTGGCTGTGATTATGTTCAAACCATCGACACTAACAAAGTCAATATCATCGGTTAAGATGTAAGTTAAACCATTACTCGACATATCGTTTTCAATATTAATGTCATATCCGTCAAGATATACTTGTTGATACCTCTCGAGATACTGCCCTGCGCTGAGCGGTGGTGTTGGGGTAAGGGCGGTAGCCCAAGATTCAATGGTTTCTACTACGGTAGTCAATTCCTCTGAAACTGTTTCTCTCCCCCTTGATTGCCTTAGCCAGTTTTTTCGTTGGTACATTGAGCCTTGACCGTCTAAAGATGCTTCTACTCGCGCAATGATACTGGCTAGTTCGGAAATTGAATAGTTTGAGAAAAATAACTCATTCCCATACTCAATAAGTTTTTCAAATATGCTTGGGTAATCAGTTGTTTGATACTCTTTAGGCTTCAGTGTGGTTGGGAAAACTCTAGAGTTTGCGTATGTAAGCCAGTAAAGAACATTAGTATCAATTAAGACTTTTTGGTTTTTCGGAAATGCCGCCGAAGATGATTTAATGATTCCCATTTGTTATTCAAGTCCTTTGTTTACCTTTTCTTCTAAGTCCAGCTGTTCTGACTCTGCTTTTGAGTAAAACTCGATAGCATTGTGAATGACTTGATTTAGGAGTTTTCTGCCAATAGGCGATAAGTTTTCAAAGCTAACTTTTTCAAGTAACTCTTGGATCGTCAATTGTCCTAAGTAAGGCGCAATTGCAGTATTAAAAAAAGGAGATGCGTATACTTGAACTGCACTGAAGTCGAGCTCAACCTTTGTACTACCATGTAAAGCTGTATCCAGAGCGTCTTTTAGTTTTAACCCACTTTCTCTTGATACTGCCGTTTTACCGACGACTGTAGCAACATCGATTTTCATAGCTATTACCTTACGTTAATTAGATATACTTTGGTATTTCTTCATCTCGAAAGAAGTACTTAACATCTTGTTTGCATTCTAGGGTAAGTTTTATCCAGCTACCTTTGATATTTTGAGATTTGTTTTGGTAAAGGGACTTACCTGAGTATCTAGAATAAAAAATACAGTCAGTATAGATTTCCATAGAACCACCGTTGACATCAACTAACTGTGTCAATAAATGCAATCCAAGTCCGCGCGGTTGTTTCTCTCCTCCCTCTATCAGGTTAGCCGTGTAGGTTGAATTCCCTCGTATTAATGCCCACTCAAGAGCATCTTTTGCAGTTAACTCCGATTCTAAGTACTTCCGGACAGAAGTAACTATACCATGTCCTGCATCTCCGACTAGTAGGGTGAGCGTATTAGTTTTACGATCGTATGAACCGCAGCTTTGTACTTGATGTGTACCGCTATGTTCAAATGCGTTTGCATAAACTTCCCATAGTGAACTTAGAACTGCACTTTCAACTTCTTCCGAGAAATTTAGTCGGTTCTTACCTAGCCATTCATCTCTCAGGTACGACAATATATCTCCCTCTTTTGTTGACGACGGGAATTCGCGATATGGGATTATATCTTCAGTTTTCTGGGTAAAGCCTCGTCCGTCTAATTTATCTAAAGATTCCAGTAACCCCATATTCCTCAGCTTTAGGTATACATGAAGATCCATTGTTTTGGTTTCAATGCGTATAGTACTATTTATCAGTTTTCGTCTAACAAAGTAAACGAAAGCACCCAACATAGCAGTCAGCGTGAAACCTGCAAAGTGGCAGTTAGAGAAGTCTAATATAATGTAATATTTAGTTGTTTCTTTCCAATCTAATCCGTAAAGGCGATCCCATAAGTTATAAAATCCACTCATATCGTCACGAACCGTGGGAATATTGATTGTTATAGATTGAGGTAGCTTTTTTAGTTTGAACATATTGCGTTGAACTCAAATGAGGTGGATTAGAAACCACCAATAAACGTATCGATAAAGCCCTTAAACTTCTTGGTTAAGTGACCCACAATCTTTTTGCGTTGTAGCAGTGTTGGCTTGGTTTGTAGCGTATCGACAATATCTTCACGCAGTGGCATTTCTTCGCTCATCTCGTAACGGTTGACCAGAATTTGCAACTTGTCGGGGTTGAGTTTTTCTTCTTGAGCCAGCTTTTCCAGTGCTTCGCGTTTTTCACGCTCCCAGAAGTACTCAAACTCTTCGTCCACATCAGCGTAGGCGGGAATACCTTCCAAGTGCTCGTTCATAAACTTCTCAATCAGTTCTTTTTTGCTGAGCAATGTCGGGTCAGAACCGATCAAATTCGCAATTATTTGGCGCTTGCGTTCTTGTTCTGTATGGCTCTCTTCGCCATGTAGGTCACGCAATAGCTGTAGGATATAAGCGACATTCACTTCATCACGGTGTAGCAACTCTAGCTCGAAATCGACATCTTCTAAGATAGAGACTTTCTCTTTGCGATTCGACTCTCGGATCTGGCGGTTAAGGTCTGCGTATTTACTGGTGAAATCCTGAAACTCTTGTTCTTCCATGCTGGTGGTCTCCAGTTCGAAGTCCACATAATGGCTGAGCATATTTTTCAGTTGCAGTAACTTGCGGAACTGCAAAACAAATAACTTTTGCGCCTCTTCATCTGGTAGGGAATCAACCGAATCAACCGTTGGGGTGATAGCCTTCAGTGCTGCGCAAGCACGTTTAAAGTCTTCAAGTAACGACTCAAACGAAGGCATTTCAATGCTTTCAGTCGGTTGTTTGTTGGAGAATAGGGTAAAAGCTTCATCAGCGGCTTTTTTCAAATTACGGAAGCAAACTACGTTGCCGTGTGACTTGGTTTCCGTGTGCAGGCGGTTGGTGCGTGAGAAGGCCTGAATCAAACCATGCTGCTTAAGATTTTTGTCAACGTAGAGGGTATTCAAACATTTGGCATCAAAGCCCGTCAAAAACATATTGACCACCAGCAGAATATCGATCTCTTTATCTTTTACCCGTTTGGAGATGTTTTTGTAGTAATCGTAGAAAGAGTCATTGTCTTTACTGGTGTAACTGGTGGCAAACAGCTTGTTGTAATCGGCGATAAAGCTCTCCAACTTATCTCGGCTGTGCAGTTTCACCGCATCACCTTGATTAACATACTTGGCAGCGATTTCTTGAATGCCTGATTCACCATCCAGTATTCCCAGTGAGTAATCTTGTTCCTCATTAGCATCAAAACTAAAAATCGTGGCGATTTTCAGGCGGTGTTTGCCTTCGGCCTTCTTACGTGCAAACAGCTCATAATATTGAATCAGCTCGGGAATGCCTGAGACACAAAACATCGCGTTAAACTCGCCACTGTGGGTTTTGCGCTTATGGTGAGCAATGATGTAGTCGGTGATTTTTTCCAAGCGTTCCGGTGAGGCCAGCAGTTCTTGGGTATCGATGTCCTCAACTTCAATGTCCAAATTGTTGTTTGAGCCATCTTTATACTGATAACGCCCGACATACTCTATGGCAAATTTCAGCACGTTGTGGTCACGAATCGCATCAACAATCACATAGGTATGTAGCCGCTTGCCAAACAGGGTTTGAGTGGTTTTCTTGATAGACTTTTTCGCTACGGCATTGCCTTGAAAAATCGGTGTACCAGTGAAGCCGAACAACTGCGCTTGCTTGAAAAAATGGAGGATATTTTGGTGCGTATCTCCAAACTGGCTGCGGTGGCACTCATCAAAAATAAACACAACGCGCTTATTTTGTAATGCGGCCATTTCCTTGAGATAGCGCGGCTTAGTGACAACATTGTTGAGCTTTTGCAAGGTGGTCACAATCAGCTTGGCATTGCGATTTTCGTTGACCGTGCGCCCTCTGATCGGCTTATCCAGCAGTTGGTGAAACAGAATGCGCGTGCGATCTGTCGTATCAACACACCCTTTTGAGAACGCATTAAACTCTTTGGCCGTCTGGTCATCGAGATCTTTTCTATCTACCACAAACAGCACTTTATCGATCTCGCTGAGCGAGGTCATCAGTTGCGCCGCTTTGAATGAGGTGAGTGTTTTGCCTGAGCCTGTAGTGTGCCAGATATACCCGTTATCACGCGAATTGGTGACTTGATGAATGATCGCTTCCACTGCATAGAACTGATAAGGGCGTAGCACCATCAAACACTTTTGTGTTTCGTTGAGCACCATGTATTTGCTGAGCATCAGAGTGAGATGCGCTGGTGTAAGAAACGCTTCGGTAAATTGATGCAACTGGCTTAAACGCTGGTTATCGACATCCGTCCAATAAAAAGTTTGCTTGGAGGAAAGCTCGCTGTTATTGGCGAAATACTGGCTATTCACCCCATTGGAGATCACAAACAGCTGCACATAGTTAAACAGTCGATGATTCGCGCTATAAGAGTGTTTTTGATAGCGCTTCACTTGGTTAAACGCCTCTTTCAGTTCAATGCCACGGCGTTTTAGCTCAATTTGTACCAGTGGCAAACCATTAATCAGTAGGGTCACATCATAGCGATTGGTGTAAATGCCTTTGACGGTGATTTGCCGAGCAACCTGAAAGCAGTTGTGTTCTGGCTTATCGAACAACAGAGAGAGATGCTGCGAGTTACCATTGTCTAGAGTGATATCGAGACGATCACGCAGCCTTTTGGCTTTGCGAAAGATATTGCCTTTCTCTAGCTTGGCGAGGACTTGACGAAATTCCGCTGCCGATAACGAGCAGTGATTGACCCGTTCAAGTTGCGTTTTTAAATTCGCTTCCAGCGCGGCATTGTCTTTTAACTGCACCACTTCAAATCCCTGCGCACTGAGTTGGGCGAGCAGGTTATCTTCTAGTTGTTGTTCGGATTGATAAGCCATAGTGTCTGTCGTTCGTTCTCGTTTATCGTTATTCGTCGGCCTTGCTCAGTACGGGGAGTTTAAAAAATTAACCCAAGGTTATTACGTAAACAGGGTTAGTCACTTATTGTTTGCCGCAACACGGCCCCTATCGGTTAGCCTCCCTTGTGGATGCGAATCGCTTAGGGGTTTTTTATTACTTCTCTTCCAGAAACAGCGTATTCCAGTTCTCAACCACACCCATACTGTTTAAGTCGAGCCAGGTGTGATCTATGTCGGGAAACCCCTCGATGAACTCTCGACGTTAGCCGTGATACTCCGGGCTTTCATTTGATAAGTCCGGATCTTGTATACAGGTCACACAAACATCTGTTGTAACAAGCCTTTTTTAAACTGCTTGGTCTGCTCAATTTGCTCGCTAACCGCAGTGATTTTGCTATCCAACACTTGCAGAAACTGAGCAATTTTTTGTTGTTCATTTTGATGGGGGACGAGGAGCTTAATGTCATCAAAGAACTCTTTAACACTCACATTCAGCAAACCATGATTTCGAGCTCCTTCTTGAGCGATTTTAGCTATCTCACGATTTAGCATTCCCGCATCGAAGAATTGTTCGAAGTAAGCCTCTTCAAAGCCTTTTTTAGGTCTAAAACAAATGTAAAGTGTTGATACTACGCCACTATCGTAGAATTTAAGCGGCTTTATTGCCCCCATCGGGTAGCCTTGCGAATAACTTTTGTTGTAGGCAAAGTCGCCTTTTCTTAGTAAGTAGTATCCAGAAACGTCTTTGGCAGAAACAGACTTGTTGAAATATTCAAGCTGACTAATGAGTCCTTTTTGAGCAGAGATAGTAAGTACGTTGAGGTTATTTACGCTATTTTTTTGTGTAACTCGTCCAAATACTTCACCAAAGTGTTTTTCTTCCCACTCAGGAAACGCCTTTCCATCTTTATCTTTAAAGCGGAGCTGCTGGCTAAAAATTTGCTGCATCACGCTTTTTTTGTACTCTTTGAGTAAGCGATGCTTTTCCGTGAGCTGGTTAATTTTGGTATCCACAGCGGTAAGAAAATCAGCGATTTTTTGTTGTTCTTGTTTGTCTGGGAAAGGAACACATAAGCCTTTGTACTCTTCCGCATTTATCCCGGGTTGTCCAGAACGCATAGACATTATACTTACCCACTTTGTATACGTAGATGTTTTACAAAATTGATAAATAAAACAAGGAATTCCTTTCGTAATAGAGGCTTTTATTAGGAATCCGGCAAAAAATAGATCACCATCATATTTTGAATACAAGTATGGCTTGCCTGTCGAAGCTCCTGTCCGTGCGAAGACAATATCACCAGTACGTAGCTTGTACTTTTCGTTACCTCCCCCTTCTGGAGAGGTTAAGGGAGAAGGTGAGAAAGTATTTAGATTGTCATCGATATCCGTTATACGGATATATTTATCTTTTCCATTGAAGGGCACTGCAGCTGCGTTCATCCCATAGCTAAAGTCTTGCGCTATTTGGCTGAAGTCAGCTTTTTCCCATGGTGCACTGAAGCATTTGAATCGCAGTGCTGGGTATTCTCCTTCACTCATTTTGACACTCCAAAAGGCGAGTCAATACCCAACTCAACACAGAAATCGGCAATGGTCTTATCGGTCTCTAGCATCGCTTTGTCATTATCCACTAGCTGTTTGGCGATGGCAGATAAATCAATCGGTGCTTCTTCTTCAAAGGTATCGACATAGCGTGGAATATTGAGGTTGTAGTCGTTTTCGGCTAAGTCAGCTTGGGTCGCCACAAAGGAAAATTTATCGATGTTTTTACGTTTGGCAACAGCATCGAGAATGCGCTGTAAATCTTCTTCGCGCATCTGGTTGTTATTGGTGCCTTTTTCATAATATTGGCTGGCATCAATAAACAGCACTTTGTCATCCGCTTGGCGGTTTTTCTTAAACACCAGCACACAGGTTGGGATTGACGTACCAAAGAAGATGTTGGCAGGCAGGCCAATCACCATATCAAGGTAGTTTTTCTCTTTGAGTAGATGCTGGCGAATATGTCCTTCGGCTGCGCCACGGAACAGCACGCCGTGAGGCAGCACTACCGCCATCGTACCCGTGTCATTCAGTTGGTGGAGCATATGCAGCACAAAAGCGAAATCAGCTTTTGATTGCGGCGCGAGCTTACCGTAGTCCGCGAAGCGGTCACTGCTTAAATGCAGAGGGCTGGCTGACCAGTTGGCAGAAAACGGTGGGTTAGCCACGACAGCATCAAAACGTAAATCAAGGTGTTGCGGGGCTTCTAGCGTATCGTCGTTTTCAATATCGAACCGTTTGTAATGCACGTCATGCATGATCATGTTCATGCGCGCAAGGTTATAAGTGCTAGGGTTGCGCTCTTGGCCGTAGTATTTGATATCGGGGTTATTGGCCTCTTTGGCGACACGTAGCAGCAAAGAGCCAGAACCGCACGTGGGGTCGTAGACGGATTTGATATTAGGGTTATCGAGCGTGACCAGCTTGGCCAAGAGTTTAGACACCATCTGCGGGGTGTAGAATTCGCCCGCTTTTTTGCCTGCGCCACTGGCGAACATGCCAATTAGGTATTCGTAAGCATCACCCAGAATATCGATTTCGCTCTCTTGCAGATGGAAATCAATGTTGTCCAAATGTACCAAAACTTGCGCAATCAGTTTATTACGCGCCTCCGGCGTTTTACCGAGCTTGTTGGATTGTAGGTCTAGTTCATCAAACAGGCCGTTAAAATCATCAGCGCTCTCTGCGCCTAGCGTGCTTTGTTCAATGTCGTTCAATACATCGCGCACATCATCAAGAATAAACTCGCCGTTTGCACCCGCTTGGGCGATGACGTGGAACAGCTCAGAAGGGGCAAAAAAGTAGCCTAAGGTATCGAGGGCTTCTTCACGAATTGCCACCAGCATGGCTTTGCCTTGCTCGCTTTTCTCATCAATCTCACTGAAGATGAGGCCATCTTCTGAAAGTAAATTATCGGCGTACTGATTGAGCTTATCGGAAAGGTATTTGTAGAAGATAAGCCCAAGTATGTAGTCACGAAAATCGTCGGCATCCATGTTGCCGCGCAAAGTGTTAGCAATGTTCCAAAGCTGTTTTTTTAGCTCTTGTTGATGTTGTTCGACCATAGTACTTCTTAACCCTATAAATATGCGCGCGATTGTAGCAAACAAGCGCAAACACGCAGAGCAAAATGTAAACTTAGTCGTAGCTTTGGTGATGAACTTCGATTTTTAGCGAGTAGCTAGGCATGATGTCAAACTGGGCTGCAAAGAGAGTGAGAGGGATGCAATGTTGACGTTACTACAGGGTTATTTGCTTGGGGCTGCGCTGGTGGCGTGCGGCTTGCTGTGGGTGATGGTTAGGCACTTGGATAAGCATGATTGGCAGTGGGACAAAGGCGACATCTGGTTTGATTTTGTGTTTATGGTGTTGTTCTGGCCTTTAATGCTGTTTGGTTGGGTAAAACAGGGCAGGCCTCATTGGGCTGATTGGCTGAAACCTACGGCTAATCGTGCCGATTATTACCGAGAAATGGAGCGTGCCTATCGAGAACTGAAAACCTGTGGCGCTTATGTTCGCTATAAACCTAAACCAGAGGGGATTTGTGACAACAGCTATGGTGAGTTTATTTTTCCTAGCGCTTTGCTTGAGAAGCAGTTAATTGAGCGGTTACATCAATCGCCTCATCTACAAGGCAATGATGAGGGGAAAATATTGGCTTGGGTGCAAAGCCGTGATGAGTCGCTGCAAGAGCCTGTCGATGTGCCGCCAATGTGGTCGAGGTTTTCTTACTTGGCGGATGATTTAATTGCACACAATATCGGCCTTGTACGCTGTTCTGTCTGCCATGACGAAATTGAAACGGGTCAGCTGCAAGAGAAATCGCTCAATATTTGTGGGCGTGTAGATCGGAAGTATCTTTGCCCCAATGGCCATGCTCTGCTTGCTTTTGAATTGATGAGGTTTACTTATTCAAGCCGCTAATTTGGGCTCAAAATCCCCTAAAAATGCGCAAATACACTCTCACGATGTGTACTTTTTTAATTTTGAAACGGTGACGAAAAAAGTGATCAGTAGTGATGGTTTTTGTCTATGTGATTGTTTGTAATGTGATTTTTAGAAGTGATCAGTAAAATTTGCGCAGTTTAAAAGTGATCAGTTCAGATGATCAGTAAAAGTGATCACTGGAACTGATCACTTTTGCGTTTTCAGCGTTTTTGCTTGAGTTGTCGTTTTCAAAAGCTGGCTGCGACCGTAGCTATTTCGCGAAGGGCTGCGGCTTTTGGTGTCGTTTTTGGCGAAGTAGCTTAGTCGAGTTAGTAGGGATGGCCATTCCTTATCGAAGCCATAGCGATTAACTTTGTAGATTCTATTTTTGACCTGATAACTAAAATTGCGCTCGTCTTGCTGCTTCCAAAGTGTGTTGGCGAGTGTATCTATGGTGCCGCTGTGCTGGCAGCAATGACCACTGATCAATACGGCCAGATGATAGTGTTGTTTATCCCTGCCACTATGTTCACGAATCCAGAAGTAACCGATATTGGGCGTGTTGTAATGTTTCTGCAAAGCTTGCATCAGCTTGATGAGGAATGTGCTTAATTGCTGGTTGTTGTCACTGGGCTGATTCTGGTGAAGTTGTAGGATGACCCCGCAAAACTTGGAATAGTGATTTCTCCAACTTTTTGCCAAATCAAAACTGGATTGGAGGATGTTTTGATCAACACCTGTTGCGCGGTGGAAAATTTGATACACCTGATCACCGTGACGGTAAAGCGCTAGTTTGGATTTAGTCGGGTGAAGAAGGATGCGAGCTCTCATAACAATATCTTTATACCTGCGAACTTTGTCGCCAGTATTCCACGCAGTGCCGCGTTTTTACTGGGTTGTTCTCATTTGTGCTTATCTAGAAACTTCGTGTTCTTATAGACAATTCCGGCCTAAAGCGGACATCAGTAGCTAAAAAAGGGCGATTAATGCCCTTTTTGACTTTTTTGCCACTCTAGGATTGTAGTTAGAAGCCATCCACCATTATTGCCACCTACGGTACGCATAGGCTCAGGTAAGCGCTTATCCTTGACCATGCGATGGATTGTGCGCTCATTGACATGCAGCAGATTGGCGAGCTCTTTTTTGCTGATGATGTGCAGTGGCATTGCCGCCTTATTACACTGACGAGAGAGATCGAAGGTCATTATGCTTCTTCCGAATATTGGCCTGCTTGTTTGTCTAGCCATTGTGTAAGGTCAGAAAGTCGCCAAACAACGGAACGGCTACCTAACTTGATACGAGGAGGGAAGCGACCTTCTTTTTCAAGCTTCCAAGCTTGGCTGCGTGAAATGGCGGTGATACGGCGACGTTCTGCTTCTCGGACAAATCGGTCACAAGAGAGTTGGTTAGGTTGGGTGAGTTTTTCTATGGCAGTCATACTGTGCTCCGTGGTAGAGGTTCGTGTATAGGCTGCCATAGAGGTTTTAATTATTCATGTCGATCGCTATGCCGAAACGGGTTCAGGGCAAAAATCGATAAGTTTTGAGGCAATAAACTGATCAACTAGGATTTCTGCACCCTTGCCACTTTTTGATTCACAATAGCTCCCTTTATCAAGTACCGTTCTCAAACCTTCCGCTAATTTTCTCTCGGAACGTTGAAGTAATGGTTTTAGGGCAGGGGGAGTGGGGCGCATTTTAGATACATGCTCAACTAAACGCTCTACAAATAAACCGATAGCGACAATGACACTGCTCTGGTGACTAAAAAAAGCTTTTGCTATAGGAATGATGACGTCGAGAGCCCGGTTTGTATGTGGCTTCTTTGAAGTGATACCCGCCCATTTTTGCTTGATCAAAATCGTCAGCTCTTTCTTGGTCGCTTCATCTAGTGATTGGTTGGCCATGCGCAGTTGGCGAAATCTGTCGGCCCTATCTAAGAAGATGCACAGTTTGTTTGTCGAGCTAGCATCATGGCTGTAGCCCAGTGCATCAGCGGTCTCAATAACAAATCGCTCTACAGGATGACAAGAACGCTTCCATTTGTTAGGTCTTAAAACACGGTCCACAACTTTGCGGATGGGCTTTCGCTCTTCTGGTTCAAAGACAATAACCATTGCACGATCAATTTCTGATGACATAGACAGTATCCGTGTTCATTTGGCTTTCAAAGTAGCTAATTGTTCCCATTAGTAATGGTTATTTCAGTGATCTGGATGCCGAATTTGAAAAAATGATTTATGGGTTTTATTTTGTTAGTTATTGTTTTGTAAGTTCATTTAATCATAAATAATCCGAAGTCATCCAAAATCATCCAAAGTCATCCGAAGTTATCAAAAGTCATCAAAAGTCATCCAAAATACCCCAGAATCGTCTTAAATCATTTAAGATCGCTTGGTTTACCTTAAACTCATTGTGCTTTGACTGCTTTTGCTTGAAGAAAATGGAGGCTTGTTGGTAAAGGCTCTAAACGATGGGTCTTTAAAAGTCTGTCAGTAAGATTTAGATGGTGAGGGGGAATTAGGAAAACGTCCGGGGTACATATGGGGGTACATATAACAAAAAAGTCGCTCTCCATTAATGAAAAACGACTTTAAAATCAGCTAGTTAACTAATGTCAATTAGTTCATGCCGTACTTTTTCAGTTTCTTACGAAGAGTGCCGCGGTTGATGCCCATCATAGTTGCTGCGCGAGTTTGGTTACCGCGAGTGTATTGCATGATGGTGTCCAGAAGTGGTTGTTCAACTTCAGCTAGAAC
>JBOFIW010000294.1:0-3321 GCA_051650365.1 Vibrio sp.
CCTGATATTTGTGCCGTGGATCTTGCTGACGTCGCTGTTGCCAATCCTCGTGACTTGATACCTCTAGCAAATAGGTAAAGTGTTGCTCAGCTTGGTATTCGGTCGCGTAATCACGTAAATCACAGTCGGTATTCGCCTGGCAACCACACTCTAAACAGCGCGCCGCTTCTGCCATCGCATCCGTGTTGTTAAAACCTAGCTCCACTTCCGCGAAACTTTGCTCGCGCTGCTGAGCCGTGAGTTCCGGCATGATGGTACGTGCGATCTGCTGTAAATGCGCAAAATGCAGTGGATCCACTTGCTTGAGTTGCTGCTCTTTGCGCGAATTGAATGGCTTAAGTGGCATCGACGCCATATCACCATGTAAAAAACGATCGATCGCTTGCGCGACTCGCCGCCCATCCGCGACTGCCTCAACCGCTGTGGCTGGGCCACGCCGAAAATCGCCGATACTGAAAATGTTGCCGCATCCGGTATGCAAAGTTTCTGGATGTACATCGGCGGTGTTCCAACGGGTCAAAGGAATTGTGACATTGTCACCCTCTAGAAAGCTTAGATCTGCTTGTTGTGAAACAGCGGCGATCACAGTATCAAACGCTTCCGTAAAATATTCGCCCGTGGGCTCAGGTCGGCGCCGACCAGAAGAATCCGCCGCACCCAATGCCATTTTTTCAAGCGTAACCGAACAGACTCGCCCCTGCTCATCCGCCAGATTCTCAACCGGATTGGTCAAGAAGTGAAACTTCACACCTTCGTGTTCTGCTTCTTCAATTTCGTAATCTTCTGCCGGCATTTCATCACGAGTTCGGCGATAAATCAGTGTGGTGTCAGCTCCAGCTCTGACTGCCGTTCGAGCACAGTCGATCGCGGTATTACCACCACCAATCACGGCGACTTTCTTGCCAGTAACGCAGTTTTGCTCAGTCACAAAATCTTTTAAGTAATCCACACCCAAATAGCAGCCTTGCAAATCGCTACCCGGATAATTCATCTCAACCGCTTTTGAAGCCCCCACCGCCAGACACACGGCAGCGTACTCTTGGCTAAGATTGGATAAACGTATCTCTTGCCCTAACTTATGGTCGGTATGGATCTGCATTCCATTACGACACATCAGCTCAATTTCTTTATCGAGGATCGACTTAGGTAAACGGTATTCAGGAATGCCATAGCGCAGCCACCCCCCCGCTTTGGGCATCGCCTCAAACACATCCACATGATAGCCTTCATTGGAGAGGTAATAACCCGCCGTTAAGCCACCCGGCCCACTTCCTACCACAGCAATGCGTTGACCTTTATCGGGTTTCTTGGGCGGAACATACGCTTCCTGAGCGGCTAAATCGGCATCCGCAGCGTGACGTTTTAATTGGCGAATCGCAATAGGATCATCCACCAACGCCCGTCGACATTCACTTTCACAAAAAGCGGGGCAAACTCGACCAATCGACAGTGGCATAGGTAAGGTACGTTTGATCACCTCAATCGCTTTTTGATGATCATTCTGGGCGATGTGATACAGATAAGATTGAATATCGACGCCTGCTGGGCAAGCAGTCTTGCACGGAGCCTCACAATCTGCGTAGTGATCCGCCATGATGCTGTTCAATGCTTTACGGCGATGCTCGGCTAAGGCATCCGAGTGAGTGTTTACAGTTAGCCCATTGTAAACTTCTAATTCACAAGCACGGCGAACCCCACCACTTTCCACTTCAACCACACACAGATCACAGGCAATTTTCTCACCCGAGCGGTTCATTCCACACAGTGATGGAATTTCTTCTCCACACACTTTAGCGGCTTGCAGTAAGGTTTGCCCCGCTTCAACAATTCGGTATTTGCCATTTATGATGATTTGAATCATGCATCCCCCGTTATTTCGCAGCTTCAACGAATTTTTGGCAGCGAAATAGCTGCCTATCGTAGATCTTATGATTATTCTTTAACCCTATTTAAATCAGGGAAATCTTCGTGTGACATCATACCCAATATCCAGACTCTTTGTATGGGCTTGATGGCTGTTGTTTGATCTATCAGGGTAAAAACGGAGGTTTCTTGGGAAATTTTTGATGGTAGCATGAAATAAGGCGGCAGGAAGAAGAAGCCAAGAGGATCATAGAAAGAAAAACAAAATGTGAGCAAACAAAAAGCCCGCTACAGAAGCGGGCTTTTTGTTGAGAATTTTGGTGCGTCTAAGTGGACTCGAACCACCGACCCCCACCATGTCAAGGTGGTGCTCTAACCAACTGAGCTATAGACGCATACTGTTTTGCTGTTCCTCATGGTGCGTCCGAGTGGACTCGAACCACCGACCCCCACCATGTCAAGGTGGTGCTCTAACCAACTGAGCTACGGACGCATCGCCTGAGAACGAGGTGGATATTAACGGCAGTTTTTCTGGCGTGCAAGCCCAATTTCTTTGTTTTTGAATCGTTTGGCTTTTCCATCATCAGTTTGCTGTTTTTTTGTTCTTCCAATCTCTTTATTTACTCACTTACCAACAAACTTTCCAAAATTTTAAAGAATTAGAGCACCGTCTACTTTTGTGATTTGCATTCAGGATCTAAGTTGATCACCCCATGCAACTCTGTACTATAAGCGCTTACGTTTAAGCCCCTGAGAGGGTGAGTACATGGATGCTAGGCTTTTCGACAACACACACACGCTACGAGCTTCGGTGCTTTGTGGCCTGAGCTTCTTTTGGGCAATCATTGCCAGTTTAATGGCTCTAATGAATTTTTTATCACAAGTGCACCTTGAGCTGGCATTGATTGAACTGCTCTGCGCTCTGTACTCACTTTATATCTATACATTATCCAAACGCCGAGCTCATATTGAAGGGCAGATTCACCTTTATCTGTTTATTTTAACTGGTATAACACTACTTGCGACATACATGAAACCCCTCGTTATGGGCGTGTATGTCTGGAGTTGTTTCATACCCATACTATTTTATATTTTCACCTCGACGCGCTTTGCTTTTATCACTTCTAGCATTTTTCTCATTTTGCAAAGTGGCGTAGTTTATTGGCAATCACATAATGAACCCATGATTTCTTGGTCGATATTACTCCACCTATGCTTTGCTTATATCGGCATTTGGGTCGTTGCGCATGTTTACGAAAATAATCGCCGTAAAATAGAGAACTCCCTGCTCTACTTAGCTTCACGAGATCCACTGACCAATGCTCACAATCGCCTATCACTCACAACCTCGTTTGAACATTTTGAGCAGTTTAGCGATCAAACCTCACTGTGTTTACTCGTTATTGATTTGGATTATTTCAAATCAATTAACGACCAATACGGTCATGATACTGGTGA
>JBOFIW010000295.1:0-2774 GCA_051650365.1 Vibrio sp.
TGTCGGCTGAGCTGGTGGAAACCTCCAAACTGTGGGCACGTGTAGTCGCGAAAATCGAACCGGATTGGATTGAGCCACTGGCGAAACACCTGATCAAACGCAGCTACAGTGAACCGCATTGGTCGAAGAAAAATGCGGCAGTAATGGCATATGAAAAGGTGATGCTGTACGGCATCCCGATTGTACCGAAGCGTTTGGTGAACTATGGCACGATTGATCCTGTGCTCAGCCGCGAGATTTTCATTCGTAGCGCGCTGGTTGAAGGGGATTGGGAAACCAAACACGCCTTCTTCAAACAAAACCGCGCGTTGCTCGCCGAAGTGGAAGAGTTAGAACATAAGTCGCGTCGTCGCGATATTTTGGTTGATGATGAAGAACTGTTCCAATTCTACGACCAACGTGTTGGCACCGAAGTGGTGTCTGGTCGCCATTTTGATGCGTGGTGGAAAACCGCCAGTCGTAAAACGCCAGATCTGCTCAGCTTTGAAAAAGAGATGCTGTTCAAAGGCGATGCCAGCCACATTACCGATCTGGATTACCCGAACTTTTGGCACCAAGGCAACTTGAAGCTCAAACTCAGTTATCAGTTTGAACCGGGTGAAAACAGTGATGGTGTGACGGTACACATTCCGCTGCCGATCTTAAACCAAGTCGAGCCACACGGCTTTGACTGGCAAATTCCCGGCTTGCGCCATGAGTTGGTGGTGAGTTTAATTAAATCGTTGCCGAAAACGCTGCGTAAAAATTTCGTCCCCGCGCCGAATTACGCTGACGCTTTCTTGGCGCGCGTGACACCGTTTGAAATGCCTCTGCTGGATGCAATGGAAAAAGAGTTGCGTCGCATGACTGGTGTGACGGTATTGCGCGAAGATTGGAAACTCGATCAACTGCCCGCGCATTTGAAAATTACTTATCGTGCGGTAGATCATCGCCATCGCAAGCTCAATGAAAACTGTGATCTGCATGAGTTGAAAGAGAGCTTGAAAGAGAAAGTGCAAGAGACACTCTCGCAAGTGGCGGATGATGATATCGAGCAGCGTGATCTGCATACGTGGTCATTTGGCGAGCTGCCGAAAGTGTACCAACAAAAACGTGGTGGGTTTGAAGTCAGAGCTTATCCGGCTTTAGTTGATAAGAAAGACAGCGTCGAAATCAAACTGTTTGAAACCGAGCAAGAGCAACTTAGCGCAATGCGAGCGGGTCAACGTCGCCTCATTTTGCTTAACGTGCCATCGCCGATCAAATATTTGCACGCCAATCTGCCGAACAAATCTAAACTCGGTTTGTACTTTAACCCATATGGCAAAGTGTTGGATTTGATTGATGACTGCATTGCCTGCGGCGTAGATAAGTTAATTGAAGAGCGCGGCGGCATGGTGTGGGAGCCACAAGCCTTTGAAGCGCTCAAAGAACATGTGCGCGCGGAACTTGGCGATACCGTAGTCGAGATCGCTAAGCAGGTAGAAACCATTTTGACGACTGCCTACAACATCAATAAGCGTTTGAAAGGCAAGGTGGATTTCACGATGGCATTTGCGCTTTCTGATGTGAAAGCGCAAATTGAAGGGCTGATTTTCAGCGGCTTTGCCACCGAATGTGGCTGGAAGCGTCTGCCTGATATTCTGCGTTACATGCGAGCGATTGAGCGCCGGATGGAGAAGTTGCCAGTCGATCCCAACAAAGATCGTCTGCATATGCTGAAAATTGAGTCGGTGGCCAATAAGTACAAAGAGTTACTGAACAAAATCCCGAAAGGGATGGCGATTCCCGATAACGTACGAGAAATCCGCTGGATGTTGGAAGAACTTCGCGTGAGCTTCTTCGCCCAACAATTAGGGACACCATATCCGGTATCCGATAAACGAATTATTAATGCGATTGACGCTTGTTAGCGCGAAAGGTAAATTTTGCGACAGTTAGGTACGGAATTTGCTTAACAAGCTAAGATGACGGAATTTGCACTCAATGCGGCAACGACTGACCGCCGTCAACGTTGCTCAACTCATTTAAGAAGGTTAACTATGAAAAAGACATTACTTGCTCTGGCATTACTGGGTGCCTCTTCAACCGCGATGGCGGATTCATGGATCTATGGTGGTGCGTCAGTAGGTCAGTCTGACTACGAAGGTAAAAGCGGCACATCATATTCTTTGCACGCGGGTACAGGTATTCTGCCATTCATTGGCTTAGAAGCGGGCTATGTAGATCACGGTGATTTCGATCTTGGTGCCAACCAAGAAATTTCAGCCACTTCACTGTACTTTGCTGTAAAACCAAGTATTGATTTTGGTCCGCTGCACGTTTACGCCAAAGGTGGCCTGCATTCATGGGACAAAGAATTCAACGGCGGTAAGCTCGATGATGGCATTGATATTATGTACGGTATCGGTGCGGAGTATTTCATCATGGGTCCAGTGTCTATTGGTGCGAGCTACATGAACTACACCATGGATAGTACCGATGTAGGTACGCTTTCTTTCAACGCCACTTTCCACTTCCTGTAATTCAGTATTTGCGTGTTGAAATAGTGCAAAGAGCCAGCGATCTGCTGGCTTTTTTATTTGCGAAACTTCCTGTTTTCTATCTCTGGTGTTATGAAAAAATGTTTGAAGTGCACCGCAAATTACCAGTCTTTGCCCCTGCCTATGCTAGGGCTAATCCAGCTTAAAGATTACAGTCCATAAGGTTATTTACCCATATCAATAAAGGTACTTACCTATGACTGGCTGTCATCTCAATGGTCAATGGCGCTTAACCTCACCACAACGCCCAGA
>JBOFIW010000296.1:0-1585 GCA_051650365.1 Vibrio sp.
ATCTTGAAACAGCTGTTTGGCATCTTGCTGGCGCTTTTTTGCCAAGGCGGAGGTGGAAAGTTTGTCGGCCATGCTGAAATTCCTCTGTGTCTGCGCTCCATTCAAGCATAAGGCGAGGAAGGGACTCAATGCCGATCGGTAATGGGAACAGAAATCTGTGAGGCTCTAGGCAATCCCGTTTGATTGGCTAACTGGTTTGAATCAGTGATGTTCAGAATGCGATCTATTTGTTCAAATTAAAACACAATAAGCTGTCGCCGTATTGATGCACTACGGAGACATAAACATGAATTTTACTCGTACCTTTTTGACTACTGCCCTGATGTTACCTGCTTTTTCAAGCTTTGCTGCGCTGCAACTACAAACTTACAACCCAGGTGAGCAGGGCATTTTCCCCGTCAGCTCTACGCTGATCAGTGGCGAAAAGCACGCCATCTTAGTGGATGCTCAATTTGGTGTGAACGATGGCGCTAAGTTGGTGGAGATGGTGAAACAGTCAGGCAAAGAGCTCACCGCTATTTACATCAGCGCGGGCGATCCAGATTACTATTTTGGCTTACAACCTCTGGTGGAAGCCTTTCCCAACGTTCCGGTTTTAGCCAGTGAGAGTGTGGTTAAACACATTGAAATGACCAAAGATGCGAAAATTGGCTATTGGGGGCCGATCCTCGCTGAAAAAGCGCCAACCAAAGTAATTGTGCCTAAAGTGGATAACCGCACCGAATTTGTGCTGGATGGCGAAAAGATCGAGATCAAGCAGCTCAATCACCCCCAAGCGTACCTCTGGTTACCTGCGCAAAA
The DNA here is from genome assembly GCA_051650365.1 of Vibrio sp. Classification (GTDB taxonomy): domain Bacteria; phylum Pseudomonadota; class Gammaproteobacteria; order Enterobacterales; family Vibrionaceae; genus Vibrio. The sequence continues at coordinate 802 of JBOFIW010000296.1, forward strand.
GACCATTTTAGGCGGTGTCGCGGTGATGAGTGATATGCACGTTTGGACGGCAGACAGCCAAACTAAGCAAGCTCGTATGGAATGGGTTGAAACCCTAGATCGTATGGCCGATCTGAAGCCTAAGCAGGTGATCCCGGGGCATTACGGTCACGAGATTCCACAAGGACTACAAGCGGTGACGTTCACCAAAGAGTACTTAGTGAAATTCGAACAGGCTTTGGATAGCTCGACTCACTCTTCACAAGTGATTAAGAAAATGCGCGCGATTTACCCAACCTTGCCAGATGACGGTAGCTTGCAGCTCAGTGCGGAAGTAAACATGGGCGAAAAAAGCTGGTAAGTGTGGCGTTATAGACTCGTCTCATCGAAGCATGTTGATGAAATATATTCACCCCAACCCTAGAGTGTACCTCCGAGGTTGGGGTGAACTCATTGGCTCGAAGCCGAAGTTTACTGGAATTGCGCGAGTCAGTTTCTCGCCGCTTCGATTCGACTTATCCTTGAACCTGTTGAATGAGATGTTCGCAAATCGCTTCTGCCAGCTGGTGGCTCGCTAAGTTACGTTCAATGATATGAGCAGCTAGCGTGCCTGTTGCCGCAACCTGTAGCCAGTCTTGCACCATATGCTCAAAGCCTTTGCTGGCCAGCATCGGCGTCCAATCTTTTAAGGCCACTCGGTTTTCTTGGTTATCTCGCCACGCTTTTCCTTGGGTAAAGGAATCAAACTGATAGGCCACGTTGTCATAGCTAGCGGTCACCTGTTCAGTGGTGATGCCAAACTGAC
>JBOFIW010000297.1:0-3946 GCA_051650365.1 Vibrio sp.
TGGCTTCGTTTGCAGTACAAGCCGAAACGGTCACGATTGAACACCGTTTAGGGAAAACAACGCTAGAACAGAAGCCACAACGTGTGGTGGTGATTGGCGTTGGTGCTTTGGATGCGATGGACAGCTTTGGTATTGAACCCGTTGCGATATCCAATTTTGATGGTATGCCAGAGTATTTAGCGAAATACAAAAGTGACAAATATCCGAAAGCAGGTTCACTGTTTGAACCGGACTTTGAAACCATTTATACCCAAAAGCCGGATCTGATCATCATTGGTCCTCGTGCGTCCAAGAGCTACGACGAGCTATCGAAAATTGCACCAACCATCGTCTTTGCCGCAGAAGCTGACCAAGGCTATTGGCAAAGTACCCAACAGCAGTGGCGCAATTTAGGCAAAGTGTTTGCGATTGAATCTGCGGTAGAAGCCAAAATTGAGCAAGTTGACGCGCAATTTAAATCGATCATGCAATACAACCAACAGAACAAGAGTGATGCCATGTTGGTGATGAGCTCAGGTGGCAACCTGACGACATTTGGTGCGAATTCGCGTTTCTCTTCTGTGTACAAAGATTTTGGTTTTAGCGAGACCGTGCCTGTGAGCAAAGAGAGCAGTCATGGTGATCTGATCTCTTTTGAGTATATCCGTGAACACAACCCGAAAACCTTGCTGGTGGTTGACCGGGATAAGATCGTCAGCAAAGCAGAATCGAATATCCGTCAATCGTTTGAAAACGATCTGGTCAAAGCGACCACAGCGTACAAAAACGGCCATATTGCTTATCTTGATGTTACTGCTTGGTACATCGCAATTTCTGGGGTGAAAGCCACAGAGCAGATGGTTGCCGATGTGAAAACATCGGTAGGTATACAGTAGTAGATGCGGAGGAGGGGAACCCCTCCTCTTGCTGACAAGCTGAGGTTAGCTTTGAAAAAGTTATTGCTTGTTTTAGGCGTGATGAGTTTTTGTTCACTGTTTGTTGGCGTGGGGCATTTACCGCTCGCCAGTTTGATTCAAGGTGATGCTGCCGCTTGGCAGTTGCTGCTGACCAGTCGAGTACCAAGATTATTGGCCATTCTCCTGTCAGGCGCGGGTTTAAGTATTGCTGGTCTTATCATGCAGCAAATCAGCCAAAACCGATTTGCCGCTCCTTCCACTTCCGGCACCGTTGAATGTGCCATGCTTGGTTATGTGCTGAGCCTCGTGCTGTTTGGTCATGGCGATAATTTATGGCTGATTTTTGGTGTCGCTATGTTAGGCACCTTAGTGTTTGTGTTTTTTATCCAACGCATTCAGTTTAAAAATGTCATTTTTGTGCCATTAATCGGTATCATTTTTGGCAACGTCATCGACTCATTAGCGCTCTTCATCGCTTATAAATACGATGCGATCCAAAACCTTTCCGGTTGGGCAGTGGCCAACTTTGCCAACTTGCTTAAAGGAGATTTTGAATTGCTCTATTTGGCGATCCCGGTGGCGATTTTTAGTTACCTGTATGCCGCGCGTATTTCCGCTGTCGGAATGGGGAAAGATTTTGCGACCAACCTTGGCCTGAAATATCAACAAGTGATGATCATCGGCGTGGCATTGGTGTCAGTCATGTCTGCTACCGTGGTGATGATTGTCGGTCAGTTGCCTTTCTTGGGGTTAATCGTGCCGAACTTGGTCAGCCAGTATTACGGCGATAACCTGCGTAAAAATATTCCGCTCACCGCCATCTTTGGTGCGTTGTTTGTCTTGCTGTGTGATTTGGTGGGGCGAGTGATCATTTTCCCTTATGAAGTGTCGATTTCCATGATCATCAGTATTTTGGGTGGTTCGGTGTTTATTGCTCTGATTTTGCGAGGGCAGCGTAATGCATGATAGAACCAAGTTGCTACTGCTGATCGCCGTTTCGAGTGTATTTGCCGCACTGTTTATTGGCGTTGGGTTGAATGCCGATAACTACCAGTATTTTTTGTCACGCCGTGTGCCGAAAGTGCTGGCGATGGTGTTTGCGGGCATTGCGATCGCGCAATCTTCATTGGCGTTTCAAACCATCACGCATAACCGAATTCTCACGCCGAGCATCATGGGATTTGACTCTCTATACATGTTTACCCAAGTGCTGGTGGTGGTGCTGTTTGGCGGCATGAGCAGTATTGCGATGAATGTGTACTGGAATTTCTCACTTTCCGTTGCCGCAATGCTGAGCTTTTCTACCTTGTTGTATGCCTTTTATTTCCGCAGTGGGCATCGCAACTTGATCGTGCTTTTATTGCTGGGTGTCATCTTGGGGCAGCTCTTTTCTAACATCGCCTCTTTCTTTGTGATGTTGATGGATCCAAACGATTTCGCATCACTGCAAGCCAATATGTTTGCGAGCTTTAATAACGTCAACACTAAGCTGGTGTATGTGGTTTCCCCACTGCTCTTATTGGCCTGTGTGTTTTTGTATCGCTTGCACCGCGTGCTCGATGTGTTTTGGCTGGATCAGGACAATACGTTGAGCCTTGGCGTTGATGTACACAAGGTAACGCGCAATGTGATGTTGCTGAGCGCGCTGCTGATTTCGATCTCCACCGCCTTAGTGGGGCCGATCCTGTTCTTCGGTTTGCTGGTGACGAACCTGACTCGTGAATGGTTCCATTCTTATCGCCATTCCACTTTGCTGATCGCGGTTTCTGCCATGTCGGTGTGTGCTCTGCTCGCGGGGCAGTGGGTGATAGAAAAAGTGTTCCATTTCGGCACTACCTTGAGTGTGGTGATCAATTTTATCGGCGGGATCTATTTCCTCTCGCTGTTACTTCGCAATAAAGTGGTTTAGCTATGATTCAACTGGAAAAACTCACCAAACATTTTGGTACTAAGCGCGTGGTGAATGACGCCAGTGCCCAGTTTGACAAAGGGCAAGTGACGGCGATTATCGGCCCGAATGGGGCAGGCAAAAGTACTCTGCTTTCCATGGCGAGCCGTTTGGTCAACCGCGATGCTGGAAAAGTGTGGATTGAACAGCGTGAATTGGTGGATTGGAATACCAAAGCGCTGGCTCAAAAATTGGCAGTATTGCGTCAATCGAATGTGCTCAATATGCGTTTTACGGTACGTGAACTGACGGCTTTTGGCCGTTTCCCATACAGCCAAGGGAAATTGACTGCGCAAGATGAACAAATCATCAACCAAGCGATTGAGTACCTCGACCTAGAAACCATTCAACATCAATATTTGGATGAATTGAGTGGCGGCCAGCGTCAACTGGCGTTTATCGCTATGGTGATGGCGCAAGATACGGATTATGTGTTCCTCGATGAGCCGTTAAACAATCTGGATATTAAGCACTCGCTGCAAATCATGTCCACGCTGCGCCGTTTAGCTCACGAGTTGAATAAAGCCGTGGTGGTGGTGATCCACGATATTAACTTCGCTTCTTGCTACGCTGACAAAATTGTTGCTCTAAAAAAAGGGGAAGTGGTGGCAGCCGGTTCAGTACCGGAAGTGATCCAATCCGAAGTGCTGAGTGAAATCTACGAAACTCCGTTTAATGTGATTGAGATGCAAGGCCAGCGCTTGTGCCTCTATACTTTGCCGGAGTAATTGCTGTTACCCGGCCTGTTTTAATTCCACAAAAGCCTGCGGAGAGATACCAAAGGCTTTTTTAAATGCGGCAGTAAAGTTAGAAGGGTGAAGATACCCCGCTTCATAAGCCGCTTCGGTAATCGTCACTAAGCCACGTTCTAACTGCTGACGCGCAAGTTGCAGACGTCGATGACGAATGTAGTGAGCTAGCGTCATGTTAAGCCGAGATTTGAACTTGCGCTGTAAGTTGGAGACACTCATCGCATGCTGCTCGGCGAGCTGGTTTAAACAAATCTCCTCACGCAAATGCTGGTCGATATAGCGCAGTAACTCGTTAATCACGCTTTCCGTTTGTGCATCGTGAATGTGAGCGGGTGCAGTTTCGTGCTCGG
>JBOFIW010000298.1:0-3686 GCA_051650365.1 Vibrio sp.
TTCGAAGAAGCGGTTCAGTCAGTGGCTCGCGAAGGTCAGCCACACATCATGTGTAGCTACCTGTTTGAACTGGCTGGTATTTTCTCTAGCTTCTACGAAGCCTGCCCAATTTTGGTGGCTGAACAAGAAAGTGTTAAACAGAGCCGCTTGAAGCTCGCGGCATTGACAGCCAAAACCATCAAGCAAGGTCTTGCTCTACTGGGCATTGAAACACTCGAAAGAATGTAATTGAGTCGCAAAAAAGGTTGGCACATTGCCAACCTTTTTTATCTTCTTAACTCAACCATTGATGGAAACGCATTTCTCTTTAAAAGGCCAATGTCATGCTGAATTTTGAACTGCACCCACAACTGAAAAAAGATACCGATATCATCGGACATTTCCCGCTCTGCGTTGCTCTTTTACATAAAGACTCCGCCGTGCCTTGGATTATTTTGGTACCTCAAAAGCCGAATCTACGTGAATTGCATCATTTACCGATGAATGAGCAGCAACAGTTTTTGGTTGAATCTCAGATCGTTTGCCAAACATTAGAAAACTTATTTTCTCCCGATAAACTCAATCTGGGCGCACTTGGGAACATGGTGCCACAGCTGCATATCCATCATATCGCTCGCTTTACTCATGACATGGCATGGCCAGGTCCGGTATGGGGTCGGACTCAAGGTGTTTTCCGCTCGGAGCAAGAGCAAAAGCAACTTCTCAGTTCCATTCAAGAACATCTTGCACAAAATCCGCTCTTTGCACTTCAAGTTGCTTAAGCATTTAGTTAAGTCTGATCGTCAAAAAGCCGCATTACGCGGCTTTTTTCTTAACAACATTTTTAAGCTGTGACCCCACTCTTACATGGTAACACTCACAGCTAAGTCACCTTCACGATTAATTACATAACGCACTCGCACTACAGCCTCTTCCGCATTGGTATATTGCTGACGTGATACCACACCTTTCTTAATCCAAACCGAAAGCATGGCATCAACACCATCTTCGCTCAAAGAAAAACGGCGGGCTAATTCTTGACGAGCTATGCTGCCTTTTTCCTCAATAGCCGCTCGGAGCTCAGTCAAAATCACGCGGCAGGCACCTCTATCATTTTTTGCTTTCTTCCAGCTTGCTTCAACATCCAATAAGTCGCAAGAGCAATTCCAGCAATGACGCCACTCCAAGCTAAACTCGATACAGGATGCTCAGCAATATGGGTAAGCTGGTAGTACAGCACAGCAGAACCGTAAGCAAGGCCAAAAGTCCATACCGCAATAAAACGAGCATACGCAGCACCAAACTCACGCACGTATGCTCCCATTGCAGCTACACAAGGGGTATAGAGCAAAATAAAAATCAGATAAGCAAACGCAACATGACCATTAGCAAAGTAAGTGTGCAAATTATCAAAGATAGCAGCATCTACTGCTTGCTCTTCAGCTACTGCATTAGTATCCGTTAAATCACCCACTTCAATCCCAAGTGGATCACTAAAGCTCAATCCAGCAAGGTTATCCGGGATAGTCATCAATGCCTCTTGCAGACTGCCCAACAAGTCATATTCTGCTGCCTCTTCATCACCCGAGGTCGTGGTATAGAGGCTGTTCAACGTTCCTACAACGGCTTCTTTAGCAAAAATACCTGTAATAATACCAACGGTTGCAGGCCAGTTTTCCTGAGTAATACCCATTGGAGTAAATACTGGAGTCACAAACTGTGCCGCTTTCGAAAGGACTGATTTATCACTGTCTTCGTTACCAAAAGAACCATCAGTACCCACGGAGTTTAAAAAGCTTAAGATAGTCACAACGATGACAATCGTTTTCCCAGCTCCCATCACAAAACGTTTTAACTTCTGCCACGTTTTGATCACCACATTTTGTAGCGTTGGGATTTCATAATCCGGCATTTCCATGATTAAGCTTTCGCTCACACCGGGATACAACGTTTTTTTCAGAGCTAGTCCAGTAAAGACAGCAGCCACAATGCCTAATAAATAGAGAGCAAATACAACGTTCTGGCCACTTTGCGGGAAAAATGCCGCAGCAAAGAGCGCATAAACGGGTAAACGTGCACCACAAGACATAAAGGGAGCCATTGATGCCGCAAGCTTACGCTCACGTTCTTGATCCAGAGTACGTGTCGCCATTATGGATGGAACGTTACAGCCGAACCCTAACACTAACGGCACAAACGCTTTACCTGGCAGACCGATTTTTTGCATGACTTTATCCAGCACAAAAGCCGCACGTGACATGTAACCGGAGCTTTCTAAAACGGCTAAGAATAAATACAGGCACGCAATAACGGGAATGAAAGTCGCAACAGTTTGGATACCGCCCCCAACCCCATCAGCAATCAAAGTCACTAGCCAAACTGGCAAATGATCATCCAGTACATAATGGCCACCATCCACCAATAAAGCACCCACACCTATGTCGAAAAAATCAATAAATGCGCTGCCAATATTGATCGAGAACATAAACATCAGGTACATCACAGCGAAGAAGAATGGAATACCAACCCATTTATTGAGGATAATTCGATCCGCTTTTTGGGTAAATTTATGGCTCAGTCTGCCTTCAGAACGTCGTACATGAGTACAAAGCTCATGCAGATAGGTATAACGTACATTTGCAACCAACAAGTCGATATCCATCGAAGCGGATTCTTGGATCTGTTGAACCTTATGGCGATCGCTTTCTTTTAAACCGTTCATGACTAGCAAATCATTTTCTAAAACTCGAATTGCGAGTGCCCGAGCTGCGACAGTCTGTTCGACAAATATGGGTTCCAACTGAGCAATTAACTGCTCAAACTCGTTGCCATAATTCAGTTCTAGTTGTTTCAGCGCAATACCTTGCACTACTAGCTTATGCAGTTTTTCCTGAAAACGACGTACTTGCTCTTTGCTATTAGCAGAAAGAGCGATCACTGGGCAACCGAGAAAATTTTCTAATTGCTTAAGATCAAGATGAACTCGCTCGCGTTTCAGGGCATCCATCTTATTGAGCACTACAATCATAGGACGACGCAATTCACGTAATTGCAGCGTCATATATAGGCTACGCTCAAGACAAGTCACATCAACCACATTGATGATAACATCTGCTGGATGAGTAAGGACCGCACGCGAAGCGATTGACTCATCAATACTATTGCTATCATTACCACTATCTAAAGCATAAATACCAGGCAAATCGGTTAACAAAAACTCATCACCAGCATGAGTAAAACGCCCTGTTTTTTTCTCAACAGTAACCCCAGCCCAGTTACCTACTTGCTGTTTTGCTCCAGTAAGCCCATTAAATAGTGTAGTTTTTCCACTGTTGGGGTTCCCTACAGTCAAAACTTGATAGTTCATTGCGCTTTCTCCACTTCAATGCTCTCAGCGATATTTTCACGCATTGCAATAGACACTCCGCGGACTTCAACTTGCAGAGGGTCGCCCATCGGGGCACGACGAATCAAAGTAACTTCCGTATTCGGAAGCACCCCCATTACCATTAGTTTCTTTCGGATCGAATCAGAAAGTCCCTCTAATGCGAGGATCACACCACGCTCGCCTACGTTCATTTGTGACAATTTCATAGCTGCAACTTTAAAAGGAAGTGTTAATAAGAAATATTACCATTAATAATAAGCCACGTTAACATAAAGGGTATAAGGATTTTTTGAGTAAAAACAAAGTTTGCGTGCATAAC
>JBOFIW010000299.1:0-14028 GCA_051650365.1 Vibrio sp.
AAATGCTCAGCATTCGGTCCCATCATTTCAGCACCAAGGAAACGGCCTGTGCCTTGCTCGCCATACACATGCAGCAAACCTTTATTGCGTAGCATCACTCGTGAACGGCCTTGGTTTTCAAACGATACTTCACCTACGGCAAAGCAGCCACAGTTACCCAGACGCTGGGTCAGCTGCTTATAGGTTTCTCCTACCATGGCAATTTGTGGGTCAGAAAACACCGCAGAAATTGCTGAGCGGCGCAAACCCGCGCGAATGTCAGGGAAGCGACCAGCGTTATCCCCCGCAATACGACCTTGGTCAGCGGCTTCATGCAGCAACGGGATCTGGTTGCTGGCATCACCTGCGATAAAAATCGAAGGTACCGAGGTTTGCAATGTGTAGTGATCCGCTTTGGGTACACCACGTTCATCGAGTGCCACGTTGGTATTTTCCAGCGCCAATTTGTCCACGTTAGGACGACGACCTGTTGCGGCAAGCACATAATCCACGATGAAGGTTTCTAGCTCACCTTGCTGGTTGATAAATTGGATTTCCACTTTATCGCCAGCAATACGTTTCATGCTTTCGACTTTCACATCTGCATCGAGATAAAACTCTTGTTGGAAAGCACGATTCGCATAAGCCATGACTTCTGGATCAGTCAGTGGTCCCACTTGACCGCCTAAGCCAAACACTTTTACTTTCACCCCTAAACGATGTAGAGATTGGCCAAGCTCTAAACCGATCACACCCGGACCAAACACTGCGACCGCTTGTGGAAGGTCATCCCACTCAAACACGTCATCGTTGACGACTAGGCGATCACCGAGCTCATTCCATACTGCTGGATAAGCAGGACGTGAGCCTGTTGCAATGACTACACGCTTGGCATGAATACGCGTGTGATCATCCACTTGCAGTGTATGGTTGTCGATAAATTGAGCGTAGCCAACAATCTTGTCTTGTTCAGGAATTGAATCCACCCCTTCCAGTACAAAACCGACAAAGCGATCACGCTCTCGTTTGACGCGCTCCATCACTTCACGACCATTAATGACAGTCTCACCTTGTGGGTAAATACCAAAGCCAGGGGCTTTTTCAATCTGGTGTACGCTTTCTGCGGCAGCAATCAGCAGTTTGGAGGGCATGCAACCCACACGCGCACAGGTGGTGCCGTAAGGGCCGCCTTCAATCATCACCACATTCTGAGTGTAAGCTTTCGCTGCACGATAAGCGCCTAGGCCAGCAGTACCACCGCCGATTACGGCGACCTCAACGTGAATCTGTTTCATTATGAATCCTCAATCGGTTTGTTCTCAGTCTGAAAAGGAAGTTTTAGGCTCCCATGTGGGAGCCCAGAAACTTATTGATTTAGGTAGACTTCTAAGTCATCGCTGCCACCAATGTGTTTACCACCGATAAACACTTGTGGCACCGTAGTGCGGCCTGAAACAGCGCGTAGGCTCACTGTGGTGGCGTCTTTACCTAAAATCAGCTCTTCATACTGTAGACCGGCATCAATCAGTGCTTGTTTCGCCTTGGCGCAATAAGGACAGCCTGGCTTAGTAAAAATAGTCACTGATTCTTGCACCTTGTATTGAGGGGCAATGTATTTGAGCATGGTGTCTGCATCCGATACTTTGAACGGGTCACCCGGCTCATTGGGTTCGATAAACATTTTTTCTACTACGCCGTCTTTGACCAGCATGCTGTAGCGCCATGAGCGTTTACCAAAACCAAGGTCATTTTTATCCACTAGCATGCCCATGCCATCAGTGAAGTCACCGTTACCATCTGGGATGAAGGTAATTTGGTCAGCGTTTTGGTCATCTTTCCAAGCATTCATCACGAAAGTATCGTTGACCGATACGCACAAAATGCTGTCGACACCGTGCTCCTTAAATACTGGGAACAGCTCGTTGTAGCGAGGTAGGTGAGTGGATGAACACGTTGGGGTAAATGCACCCGGCAAGCTAAACACGATAACGGTTTTGCCTTTGAACAGTTCATCGGTAGTGATATTCACCCAAGCATCGCCTTGGCGAGTCGGAAAGGTAACTTGTGGAATGGTGTGACCTTCTTTAGATGTAAACATTTTTATGCCTCATTCGTAACAGGTAATTTGGATTCAATGAGATGTGCTCTCTTGTTGTTGGCTATTGTTAAAGAAATTCTTTGATAGCTCTAATCGTTTAATGCTATGGTTTTAATAGATGCATTCTATCTAGGTGAGCCATGAACATTCGTGATTTTGAATACTTGGTCGCGTTAGCCGATCACAAGCATTTTCGTAAAGCGGCAGAGGCTTGCTTTGTCAGCCAGCCAACACTCAGTGGTCAGATCCGCAAGTTGGAAGATGAGATAGGGACAACTTTACTTGAGCGCAGTAGCCGCAGAGTTCTGTTTACCGAGGCTGGACTACAACTGGTTGATCAAGCAAAGAAAATTCTTTCTGAGGTGAAAACCTTCAAAGATATGGCCAACCAGCAAACCGGAGCCATGACAGGGCCTTTACATATCGGTTTTATTCCAACGTTAGGACCTTATTTGCTGCCTAGGATTATCCCAACACTGAAAGAAGGTTTTCCTGAGTTGGAGCTGTATCTGCATGAAGCGCAGACCAGCCAATTAGTGCGTCAACTTGAAGATGGCAAACTCGATTGCTTGGTACTCGCTTCGGTGGAAGAGACCGCGCCGTTTAAAGAAATAGAGCTGTATGATGAAGTGATGAGTATTGCCGTGCCTTGCGATCATGTTTGGGCTGAGCGCGATGAAGTAGAAATGTTAGAGCTTAAAGGCAAAACCGTACTCGCTTTAGGAGATGGTCACTGCTTACGAGATCAAGCGTTAGGTTTCTGTTTTGCCGCAGGCGCGAAAGATGATGAGCGTTTTAAAGCGACCAGTTTGGAAACTTTGCGCAATATGGTGGCGGCGGGAGCCGGCATTACGTTACTGCCGCAGCTAGCATTACCGGAAGATAAGAAAAAAGATGGAGTGTGTTATTTGCGTGCGGTGAATCCTATTCCATCACGTCGTTTGGTGTTGGTCTATCGTCCCGGATCGCCATTACGTCAACGTTTTGAGCAGTTAGCCGCAGTGATTAAGCAGCGGCTGCAGCAAGCGGATTAATTGCAAATTGCCATTCAATAAAAAAGAGGCTGTGTTCAGCCTCTTTTTACTTTTCGTTGAAAGCTGATCAGAACAGCTCTTCTCCCGAACCTGATGAATAGATAGATTCATTCACATTATCGCTGACGTACTCTGTTGGCTCAGTGCCTGCTTCAAAATACTCAAACATAGAGCTCGAATCTAACTTATTGGTCAGTAACCCAGTATCACGATCAATGCGTACACGAACGATGTTATCCGGTACGACTTTTTGTTGCACGGGAACACCTTGTAGCGCGATTGACATAAACTCAACCCATGCGGGCAGTGCGGTCTTACCGCCCGACTCAGCACCAGAGACATCGTCATCAAGATTCGGGTTGGGGGCAGTTTTACCAAGGTTACGACTATGGTCATCAAAACCTACCCAAGCGATGCCAACGATGCCTGGACCATAACCGTTATACCAAGCATCTTTTGAGTCGTTGGTGGTTCCGGTTTTGCCCCCGATATCACGTCGCTTGAGTGACTGAGCACGCCAACCCGTGCCATTCCAACCGGTATCTGAGCTCCATTCACCACCGCCCCAAATATTGCTGTACAACATTTCGCGAGTTAAAAACGCATTTTGCTCGGAGATCACTTTTGGAGCATATGGGTTAGCTGCATCTTGCTCGGCAAACTCATTCAACTCTGACGAGCATTGGCTGTGGCAAACCACTTTCGGTGTTGCACTAAATTCTACTTTACCAAACGGGTTCTCAACGCGGCTGATATAGAATGGCTCAACGTAATAACCATTATTGGCAAACACTGAGAAACCTTGTGCCACTTTGACTGGAGTTAAACTGCCAGCACCTAGCGCAATGGTTTCTGAACGTGGTAACTGATCTAAGTCGAAACCAAAGCGAGTTAAGTATTCGCGAGTTTCATCCAAGCCAACTTCGCGGAGAACACGTACTGCCATTACGTTTTTAGATTGGGCTAAACCAATTCTTAATCGAGTTGGGCCAGTATAAGTCGGTGGTGAGTTTTTCGGACGCCAAGCTGTACCTTGGCTTTCATCCCACTGGTTAATCGGCGCATCATTGATCAGTGTTGCTAGCGTCATCCCTTTATTGAGGGCGGCAGAGTAGATAAAGGGCTTGATACTTGAACCTACCTGACGAACCGATTGGGTGGCACGGTTAAACTTGTTGTGCACAAAGTTAAAGCCACCGACCAGCGCTAATACTGCACCATTATCAGGATTCATTGCGATAAACGCAGTGTTGGCATTGGGAACTTGGCTCAGTTTCCAAGCGGTGGGTTGTTCTTCATTACTGTTATGAGGACGAACCCAAATCTGTTGTCCTGCGGCTAAAAACTCAGTGGCACTTTTCGGCAGTGGCCCTTGGCGGTCGTCATTAATAAAACGGCGTGCCCAGTTAATGTCTTCCCAAGCAAGGGTTTGTTCACCATAGCTTTTTATCCAAACTCGTGCAGATTTGTCCTCTACGTTCAACACCACCGCTGGGTACATGTTGCCATAAGTGGGTTCATTACTGAGGTATTCGGTGAGTTGGGTCTGATTCCATGCAGGTTGTTTATCTTTCCACAATTCTTTTTCTGCACCACGATAACCGTGGCGTTCATCGTAGGCCAATAAGTTATTGATCGCCGCTTGGTTGGCCGCTTTTTGCAGCTTCGATTCAACCGTCATATACACATTCATACCTGAAGTGTAAGCCGCTTCTTCACCGTAACGCTCGACCATCCAAGCGCGGGCAATCTCCGCGACATAAGGAGCGTTCAGTTCAATTTCTGCACCGTGATATTTGGATGTGACAGGCTCTGCACGTGCCGCATCATACTCAGCTTGAGTGATGTACTTCTCATCCAACATACGTAGCAAAACCACATTGCGGCGGTTGGTGGCACGTTCTACCGAGTAGATAGGGTTCATGGTTGAGGGGGCTTTCGGTAGACCTGCAATCAGTGCAATCTCACCTAAGGTCAGATCTTTTACCTCTTTACCAAAATAGGCTTGTGCGGCAGCGCCGACACCATAAGAGCGGTAGCCGAGATAAATCTTGTTCAGGTAAAGCTCTAAGATCTCTTGCTTGCTTAACAGCTGCTCAATATGGATCGCAATGAAGATCTCTTTGATTTTACGCATCACTTTCTTCTCATTAGAGAGGAAAAAGTTACGCGCAAGCTGTTGAGTAATGGTACTCGCCCCTTGAGAGGCGCTACCCGAGGCGACCACTGCAAACGCGGCACGGGTGATACCAATCGGGTCGAAACCGTAGTGTTCGTAATAGCGAGAGTCCTCGGTGGCAATCACCGCTTCAATCAACTCTTTGGGCATCTCTTCCAGTTTGAGCGGAATGCGGCGCTTTTCGCCAAATTGAGCGATCAGCTTGCCATCCTGACTAAAGACCTGCATTGGAGTTTGTAATTGGACATCACGTAGAGTGGCTACATCTGGTAATTCTGATTTCACGTAGAAATAGAAACCAAAGATTGTAGTGACTCCAAGAATAATGCAAATCAATGAAAATACTAATAAACGCTTTATGAACTTCACCGGAGAATCCCTGTTTAGTTGAGGCTGCACTAATGCAAACCCTTGTACTCTAGGCTAAAACCTTAGCTCGCAAAATATCATCTGCCTATTTTTTGAGAAATAGGCCTGTCGAGCTGAACCTCTTTACTGGAGCTTAGCCTCATGGGTAAATCATTAGTTACGGGTATTGATATCGGCCATCACAGCATAAAAGCGGTGGTGCTCAAACCTATGGGCGACACTTATGCGCTTGTGGGGTATGAGGAGTTGCTCGTTACCGCTGATATTTTCACCGATAATCACATGCTCGATTATCAGAAAATTGTAAAGAAACTCAAAGAACTAAAAAAGGGGTTACCACTATTTAGTCACAAAGCCGCTATGGCTATTCCAGATAACGCAGTAATTAGTAAAGTATTACAAATAGATAGCGATCTTGAACATGGAGAACAAGAGTTTGCTATCTATCAGGCTTTTTCTCATCAGTCCCCGTTTCCGGTTGAAGAACTTAGTCTCGATTTCGTCAAAGTTGTGGAAAAAAATTTGGTACGTACGGCTACCACCACCTTTCAAGTTTATGCAACCAAACGAGATGTTGTAGAAAGTCGTATGCATGCCAGTAAAAAAGCGGGTTTTGAACCGATTTTAATGGATGTGCAAGTGCATAGTTTGCTCCATTTATGGCAACTCGCGAGTCGTGCTTATCGACGCTCAGATTGGATGTTAATTGATATAGGTCATACCCAAAGTTCACTGTGTCTCGATTTCGCGGAAAAAGTGCCTTTTTATAAAGATGTACCTTTAGGTACGCGCGTTCTTGAAGGGGATTCGAATAGCACTCAAGCCTTTGGTCATGTATTTGCGCAAGATCCGACCCAGCGCTTCATCAACGAGTTTGTTGATAAAGTCGCGCGTCAAATTCAACTATTTACTTCAGTGCATGGCGCACAAAGCCTGAGCGGCTTATGGCTCTCTGGTGGTGGAGTAACGATACCGGGATTAGAGGAAGCTATCTACCTGCGATTGTCACTGCCTTGCGAAGTTTTGAATCCGTTTTCACTGTTCAAAAACAATGTGGCAAAACGTAAGCGTCCACTGGTTGATGGCCAGCGTTTTAGTACCGCAGCTGGTCTTGCATTGCGTGGTTTGGCATGGTTGGAGAGTGAACATGCTGCATAACATCAACTTACTACCGTGGCGAGATGAGCGTCGCGAAGCGCATAAGCGGCGCTTCTTGGGGTTAGTGATACTCGGTGTTTTGTTAGCGGTGCTGATGCAGTTTGGTGCTGGTGAATATTTAAGTGGTCAAATGGCCAAACAGCAAGAGCGTATAGGCTATCTAAAGCAGCACATTTTCGCGTTGGATCAGCAGATCGCCAAACTGAAAATTGCGGAAGAGGATCATAAAGCCTTACTGACGCGTTTAACTGTGGTTGAGCAGTTACAGCAAAAGCGTAATAAAACCACTGAGTTTATGAACCAAATGCCAGCTCTTATTCCTGAGGGAGTCTATGTCGATAAGATCAAAATGAATGGACGTGAGATAGAAATGACAGGGATTAGTGATTCCACCGCCCGTTTGGCAACCATGCTGGATAATTTGGAAAAATCGGCCAAATTGAGTGAGGTTGAAATGCACGAGATTGTCTCGGGTAACAAACGTTTTGGTAAGCAATTCCAGAGTTTTAAAGTCTCATTCCAGATTTTGTCTCCAGCCTCTAACCAACAGGGGGGAGGTGCACACAATGGCTAGTTTGCAAGAGTTAGAACTCGATGAAATCACCGAGTGGCCATTGTTGCCTCAATTGATGGTGATTTTGCTGTTGATGTTACTGATTCAGGGGGCGGGGTATTGGTTCTATTTAATGCCTAAGCAAGACGAAATGGCCGTGTTAAAACAAGAAGAAGAAACCGTTAAAGCCACCTTGCGCATCAAGGCTAATAAAGTAGCCGCCTTACCGCAAATTCAAGCTCAATTGGATGAACTCAAAGAGCGTTACGATTTTTTATTGCGCCAATTACCGGTGCAAAAAGAGCTTGCCAGTATGCTCGCCTCCGTCAACCAGCTTGGTCTCGATAACTCCTTGACGTTTACACGGATTGATTGGGGGGAGAGAGAAAGCCGAGAATTCTTGTACCGTCTACCACTCAATATCGAACTGACAGGTAACTATCACAACATAGGCGATTTTTCTGAAGCGATTGCCAAGCTGCCGCGCATTATCAACTTTGATGATGTGGATTGGCAGCGGGTAAGCCAAGAGAGTAGTACGTTACACTTTCGAGTAAGGGCTTACACCTACCAATTTAAACAGGAGGTGGAAGATGAAAAATAACCGTATTGGTTTATTGCTCATTGCCTTGTTTTATTTGACGGGGTGTAAGGCTAATCAAGAGGATCTAACTTCCTATATCGCGCAGGTTGAACGAGATGCACGTAAGGAAGTGACCAAGTTAAAGCCCATTTTAGAATTTGAAGTTACCGCCTACCAACAACATAAGGGGCGAGAGCCTTTTGTGTTGCCGAAAGAGGCTTTGGTGCAAAATCAGCCTTTGGCCAACGCGGACTGTTGGCAACCTGTACCACGTGCGAAAACTGGCCCACTAGAGCGCTACCCACTGCATCAGTTGCGTTTAAAAGGGGTGATGAGCAGTGGTGGGAGTATATCTGCTCTTGTGCAAACTCCAGCCGGTAATGTCATCAAAGTTAAAGCGGGTCAGTACGTGGGGATTAATAACGGAAAGGTCACACGAGTTGACGACAACTATTTGCTAATTAATGAAACTTTGCCTGATGGCTTAGGGTGTTGGAATCAGCGTAACGTCAAACTGGCTTTAAAATAATAGGTTGAAGTATAGAGATATAACGATGAGAAATGGATTGAAAACTTATGTCGCACAGACTTGGCTGATCTTATGGGTTGGTGTTGCTCTTTGTGCTTCTTCCGTGGTGATGAGTGCGGATTCAGCGGCGGCTAATCAGCTCGAAAATATCGACTTTCGGGTCAATAAAGATAAAGCCGCAGTTCTGATCGTCGAGTTGGCTTCACCATCAGTGGTGGTGGATGTACAGAAAGTTCAGGAAGGGTTGAGTATTGAACTGCTGAAAACCGATGTGGCTGATGACAAACTCTATCTATTGGACGTGAAAGATTTCTCAACACCAGTACAAAGTGTCGAAGTGTTTCGTAAAGAGCCAAGTACACAACTGGTTGCGACCATCGAAGGTGAGTTTAAACATGACTACAGCTTAAAAGGCAAATACCTTGAAGTCGTGATCACTAAGCTCAAAGAGAACGAGCAACCCAAGCCAAAAAGTATTTTGGAAAAAGAGGGCAAGCTTATCTCGATTAATTTTCAAGATATTCCAGTGCGTAACGTATTGCAGCTGATTGCTGATTATAACGGCTTCAATTTGGTCGTCTCCGACTCGGTTGTCGGCAATCTAACTTTACGCTTGGATGGCGTACCTTGGCAGCAAGTGTTAGATATCATTCTGCAAGTCAAAGGGCTTGATAAACGGGTGGATGGTAATGTGATTTTGATTGCGCCAAAAGAGGAGCTCGATTTGCGCGAGAAACAAGCGCTCGAAAAAGCCCGTTTAGCAGAAGAACTTGGGGATTTAAAATCTGAAATCATCAAAATCAACTTTGCTAAGGCGTCTGATATTGCGGCGATGATTGGCGGCGAAGGCAACGTCAACATGCTGTCTGAACGGGGTTCGATCAGTATAGACGAGCGAACTAACTCACTGCTGATCCGAGAGCTACCCGATAACATTGCGGTGATCCGTGAAATTATTGAATCGTTGGATATTCCGGTTAAACAAGTGCAGATCGAAGCTCGTATTGTCACCGTAAAAGAAGGTAACTTGGATGAACTTGGTGTACGTTGGGGCGTGATGTCGACCAATGGTAGTCACTCTGTGGGTGGAACCATTGAAAGTAACTTATGGCAACAAGGGTTATTGGCGGAAGATGAATTTCCGGTTGATGAATTCTTGAATGTTAACTTAGCGGCCGCTTCAACAAACGCGTCTTCGATTGCTTTCCAAGTGGCTAAGTTAGGTTCTGATACGCTGTTGGACTTAGAGTTATCGGCTTTACAAAATGAATCGAAGGCAGAAATCATTTCGAGCCCTCGTCTGATTACTACCAATAAACAGCCAGCGTATATCGAACAAGGAACCGAGATCCCATATCTTGAATCTTCATCTAGTGGTGCAAGCACCGTATCGTTCAAGAAAGCCGTTTTGAGCTTGAAAGTTACCCCGCAAATTACGCCGGATAACCGTTTGGTACTCGACTTGAGTGTGACTCAGGATCGTCGGGGTGAAACGGTGAAAACGGGAACAGGTGAAGCGGTATCCATTGACACCCAACGTATCGGCACTCAAGTGTTAGTGAATAACGGAGAAACCGTTGTGTTGGGGGGGATTTTCCAACACAGCATCAACAATTCAGTGGATAAAGTACCATTGCTTGGCGATTTGCCCGTTTTAGGGGCGCTATTTAGACGAACCTATGAGCAAATGGGTAAAAGTGAGCTGTTGATTTTCGTTACACCTAAAGTGGTCATTCAATAACTTAGCGTGCGTGTAACCAGTGAACAAAAATTAAAGTTGCAATAGTGGCACCATATCTAGATAATTTCGGGTCTTATCACGAAATATCGGTGAGGAATAGGTGCCACAAGCATTCCTATAGTTGGCGTATGTCCAGCAACTCTTGTGGCGATGTCATTGAATTAACGTTGTAAATTACTGCTGAACATGGCTGAGAAACGCAATATTTTCCTTGTTGGCCCTATGGGCGCTGGCAAAAGCACAATTGGTAGACACCTAGCTCAACAACTGCACATGGAGTTTATCGACTCTGATACGGTTATCGAAGAACGTACCGGAGCGGATATCGCATGGGTTTTTGATGTTGAAGGTGAAGAAGGTTTCCGTAAACGCGAAGAAGCCGTCATTAACGATCTAACCGAGCAACAGGGTATCGTACTAGCGACGGGTGGTGGCTCAGTAATTAGTAAAGAGAACCGCAACCGATTGTCTGCTCGTGGCATCGTGGTATATCTCGAGACCACTATCGAAAAACAACTAGCACGTACCAATCGCGATAAAAAGCGTCCACTACTGCAAACCGATTGTCCACGCGATGTGTTAGAGCAATTGGCTGAAGATCGTAATCCTCTGTACGAAGAGATCGCTGATATCACGGTACGTACCGACGATCAAAGTGCAAAAGTGGTAGCCAACCAGATCGTAAAAATGCTAGAAGAACACATAATGTAATGTTTCTTCGAATTGGAGTGCAAAACCATGGAGCGGATTACGGTCAACTTAGGTGAACGTAGCTACCCAATCTCAATCGGTGCCGGATTGTTTACCAATCCGGCGCTTCTTCCTCTCTCAGCAAAACAGAAAGCAGTGGTCATCACCAATCAAACGGTTGCTCCTCTGTATGCTGCTTCTATTCTCTCTTTGCTCGAGCAGTTAGGCTGTCAACATGCTTTGCTAGAACTGCCCGATGGCGAGCAATACAAAACCCTAGAAACCTTCAATACGGTGTTGAGTTTTTTGCTGGAGCACAATTACAGCCGTGATGTGGTAGTCATAGCCCTCGGTGGTGGTGTGATTGGTGATCTGGTCGGTTTTGCTGCAGCTTGTTATCAACGCGGCGTTGATTTTATCCAGATACCGACCACACTCTTGTCTCAGGTTGACTCTTCGGTTGGTGGGAAAACGGCGGTTAACCATCCACTTGGCAAAAACATGATTGGTGCCTTCTATCAACCGAAAGCAGTCGTGATAGATACCAACTGTTTAGCGACCTTACCCAAACGGGAGTTTGCGGCGGGGATGGCGGAAGTGATCAAATACGGCATCATCTATGATGAAGCTTTTTTCTACTGGCTAGAAGAACAGATGGATGCCTTGTACGAGTTGGATGAACAAGCGTTAACCTATGCGATTGCGCGCTGCTGCCAAATCAAAGCTGATGTGGTCGCGCAGGATGAGAAAGAATCGGGGATCCGAGCTTTGCTTAATCTTGGCCATACTTTTGGGCATGCGATTGAAGCGCACATGGGCTATGGCAATTGGCTACACGGTGAGGCCGTGGCCGCAGGCACAGTAATGGCGGCCAAAACTGCGTTATTACAAGGTCTAATTGAGCAAACTCAATTTGAACGTATTGTCGCTATACTGAGAAAGGCACAGCTACCGATCCGTACTCCAGATAACATGAGCTTTGCGGATTTTATGCAGCATATGATGCGCGACAAAAAAGTCTTAGCGGGTGAGCTACGTTTAGTGTTGCCGACCAGTATCGGTACTTCTGAAGTGGTGAAAGGTGTACCAGAGGCGATCATTGCCCAAGCCATTGAGTTCTGCCGCACAGTATAAACTAGGTTTTTGCGAATCATTTTGAATTTTGACAATTGTCATAGGATGGCCCGATGAGTTTGGCACATGAACTGGATTTAGAGTCTCAAACGGAATTACTGGAGCGGTTGCAACTTTTGACCCGCTTTGGTTCTAATTTAGTGAATGTCTGTGGCCGCCAAGGGGCGGGAAAATCTTGGTTAGCACAACGGTTTTTAGAAAATTGGGCACAGGATAAAAATCAAGCTCTGCTCATGTGCCACCCTAATCAAAATGATGAACAACGCCGAGTCACAGTATTGTCCCAGCTATTTTCTGAGCCGCTGTACAATCCCAAAGATTCGTTATTAGAAAGCTTTACTCGACTATTTGAAGAGCACAATTGCGACATCGCCATTGTGGTCGATGATGCCCATCTGCTCAATGAATCTTTAGTGTCTGAATTGTGGATGCTGGTGTTAGAAGCACAAAGCAATCCGCGTTGGAATATCAATGTGGTGCTATTTGCTCAGGACAATGGACTTGATGCATTGTTGACTCGCTTAAGCTATGGTCAAGAGCATAAGCCGGTCGATTTAGAAATTGAGATGTTATCCGAAGATGAAGCGGAGCGCTTATTTGAAAATCGAGTGGTACGCAACGTTGATCCGCAACTTGAACGTAAAGTGCGTAATGCATATAAAAAAGTGAATCCGTTACCGGGAGAGATTATGGCGCTGGCGGAAATCAAAAATGAAAAACGGGTCGTGATCCACTCGATCATTGGTTCACCGTTTAACATTGCTTTAGTTGTGTTGTTACTGCTGTTATTACTCGGCGGTGGCTATTGGTGGCTACTTTCTAAGCCCGTACCTGAAGACGGGCTTGCCTCTGATACGACTGGGACGGAGCAAACGGCCATTCCAACTCTCAATGCAACGACTGGGAATACTGTTCAAGGTGATGCTAGGTCTGGCTCCGAATTGACTTCAAGTGATGGAGATAATTTGGGTGCAATAGATGATTCTGCCGCTTTACCGCCCGATGTGGTTGATACTACCGCGAGTGTTGGTATTGAGGATGATGGAAAGCGCGTGGTGATCAATTCAGATGTGGTCGATGCCTTGTTGCAAAATAAAGCGGAAAGCACGGACACTTCTGCCATTAACCATGTAGTTGAATCAACTCAAGCGGTGACTGAGTTGAAAACTCAAACCTTGGAACAAACACCGGCACCAACAACTCAACCTAAGCCAGTTCGGTTCTCTTTTGCGCGTGATGAACTGAAAGCCATGTCGCCACGCAGTTATACCCTCCAGCTCGCTGCCATGAATTCAATGTCAGATGTTCAGGCATTTATTGATGAGCACAAGCTGGAAAACAAAGTCTACGTCTACCCAACTCTGCGTAATGATGTGGAGTGGTTTATTGTCACTACGGGGAATTATCCGACCATTCAAATGGCGCGTGATGCATCGGAAAAACTCTCTGCCTCGCTACAAGCTTTGGGGCCTTGGGCAAAATCGCTTAACCAAGTACAGCGGGAAATTGAACGTAAGAAATAAACCTGAGCTTCACTGAAAAATATGTTACATTTCGCAGCCTTATTTTGTGGCGAAAGATTAGAGCAGTAGATGAAAAAGCAGCGCGCCTTTTTGAAATGGGCTGGGGGTAAATATAGCCTAGTAGAGGACATTCAACGTCATCTACCTGAGGCGAATGAGCTCGTGGAGCCTTTTGTTGGCGCAGGTTCGGTTTTTCTGAATACGAATTTCGAGCGTTATCTGCTGGCGGACATCAATCCGGATCTGATCAATTTCTACAATTTGCTAAAAGTACAGCCACAGGTTTATATCACAGAATCTAAGCGTTGGTTTGTGCCGGAAAATAACCGCAAAGAAGCTTATCTCGACATTCGTAAGCAGTTTAACCAAAGCGATGATGTGATGTTTCGCTCATTGGCTTTCTTGTATATGAACCGTTTTGGTTTTAACGGCCTGTGTCGTTACAACAAAAAAGGCGG
>JBOFIW010000300.1:0-23478 GCA_051650365.1 Vibrio sp.
ATTAACCCAGCCGCACAGCTCTACAGTTTGTCCTACCAAGGACTTGTTCAGGTGACCACAATAATGGCTACGCATAGTGAATTTCCCAATCTCAATTAGTCATCAAATTTAACGCTGAAAGGTCGTGGTGTGCTTAGCAACTGCCATTTCAGCAAAGTTTCATTTATACGCTGAAAGGGATCTAAGATCGACCTTCCCACATACAATTTGTTGTCTTTTCTTACCCCTTGCTGCTTTTTAACGCAATAATCCTTCTAAGTAGAGATTAAAGGCTAACCAGTAAGGAAAAATAGGCGCTGATTATAGCGCTAAAATCCCGTATTCTTCAAAACTCTCGTGATGATGATTTAAGGAGCCCGACCAGAGTGATGCCTTCTCTTCCCCTGCGCCTAGGTTTAACGCTGTGGTCTCATCCTGCATGGCAGAGTGAATTTTATGGCAGCGGCACGCAAGCAGCCGATCGGCTTGCCAAATACGCCAGCGTTTTTCACACGGTCGAAGGCAATACTACTTTTTATGCATCACCTTCGCCCAGTACCGTACTCAACTGGCGCGCCGCGACTCACGATGACTTTCGCTTTACCTTTAAGTTGCCCAAAAGCATCACTCATCAACATCTGCTGCGTGATTGTAAAGAAGAGCTGCTGAACTTTTTGCGTTTAATGCAACCCTTGCACGACCGAATTGGGATGTGGACAATTCAGCTGCCCGCCGCTTTTGGCCCTGAACATCTGGCGCAATTGAAAAATTTTCGTCAATGGTTTCCGGCGGATTTTCCACTGGGCGTGGAAGTACGTCATTTGGCCTTTTTTGGCAAAGGCGAAGCGGAAAAAGTGCTCAACCAATGGCTTGTTGAACAGAACATTGATCGCATCATAATGGACAGTCGCCCCGTTTTTGCGGCGCTGCCGAACACAGAAGCGGTCATTGATGCACAGCAGAAAAAACCGAAAGTACCTGTTCATGCGATTGCTACCGCCGAGCATCCAATGATCCGTTTTATCGGCCATCCTGAACTGGAGGCTAACCTGCCCTTTTTCAGTGCGTGGCAAAACAAACTGCCAGAGTGGATTGCGCAAGGTAAGCAGCCTTATCTGATGATTCATACGCCGGATAATGATTTAGCACCCCAGCTCGCGGTGCAACTTTACCAACAATTACAAAAGGCTATCGCACTACCTGACTTAGCCCCCTTTCCCGCCACACCAGAACAACCACAACTGAGCATGTTCTAAACCACAAGTGCTATATACTTCTATTTCGCCTAAACACCACGAGTGTAATGACAGACGTCACGATTTTTCATAAAATACGCGCCTTTTATTGCGCCTGTTCACCTTGTTCAGGAGCAAGACGCTGCCATGAGGTCTGCTATGAACCCAAAAGATACTCTCTTTTCTGCACCCATCGACAAAATCGGTGATTTCACCTTTGACGAGCGCGTTGCTGAAGTCTTTCCAGACATGATCCAACGCTCGGTGCCGGGTTACAGCAACATCATCTCCGCGATTGGCATGCTGGCAGAGCGCTTTGTGAAACCTCATTCCAAGATTTACGATTTAGGCTGCTCACTGGGTGCGGCTACGCTGTCGATGCGCCGCCATATCAAACAAGAAGGCTGCCAAATCATTGCGGTCGATAACTCAGCGGCCATGGTGGAACGCTGCAAGCTACACCTCAACGCTTATCGCTCTGACACGCCAGTGCAAGTGATCGAAGCCGATATTCGTGACATCGCGATTGATAATGCCTCCGTCGTGGTGCTCAACTTCACGTTGCAGTTTCTCGCGCCGGATGATCGTTACGCACTACTGGAGAAAATCTACGCTGGATTACGCCCAGGTGGCATTTTGATCTTGTCGGAAAAATTTGTATTTTCTGATCAAGAAGCACATGAGCTCTTGATTGATTTGCACCACGATTTCAAACGCGCCAACGGTTACAGCGAGCTGGAGATCAGCCAAAAACGCAGCGCCATCGAGAATGTGATGCGCCCTGATTCAATCCAAGATCATAAAGAACGCTTTGCTAAGCTGGGATTCTCTAGCTTTGAAGTCTGGTTCCAATGCTTTAATTTTGGCTCGATGTTTGCGATTAAATAACCAGTTCGCTATTCAATCACTCATTTTATTCGTGGCTTGTCTGCGAAATGGATTTTCATGCTGAGCGACTCTCTGCGCCAGCATGAATCGGAAGCAACTTACAGAGAGCATAGTTTAGGTATTTAGCCCCATGTTCAACTTCGCCAACGTTTACCAACAGATCGCTCAACATCCCCAGCTACAACTATGGCTCAACACCCTGCCCCAGCAATTGACAGATTGGCAAGCTAAGCAGCACGGTGATCTCGATCGCTGGATGCGCAATCTCAAGAAAATTCCGGTCGGTCAGCCGGAGGTGATTGATCTGAAAAATGCGGTAGCGGCACACAATCATGAGCCACTCGCGCAAGGTGAACAGAAGAAATTGGAAGCAGTGCTCAAAACCTTTCACCCTTGGCGAAAAGGTCCTTACCATCTGCATGGTATTCATATTGATACCGAGTGGCGCTCAGATTGGAAATGGGATCGTTTACTGCCACACATCTCTCCGCTGAAAAACCGATTGGTGCTTGATGTAGGTTGCGGTAACGGCTATCACATGTGGCGCA
This sequence comes from Vibrio sp., assembly GCA_051650365.1. Taxonomy (GTDB): domain Bacteria; phylum Pseudomonadota; class Gammaproteobacteria; order Enterobacterales; family Vibrionaceae; genus Vibrio. The sequence goes on from JBOFIW010000300.1 coordinate 2,651, forward strand.
TGCTGGGTGAAGGTGCACAGCAAGTCTTCGGTATCGACCCTTCCGAGCTGTTTCTGATCCAGTTTGAAGCGGTGCGTAAACTGCTGGGTGATGACCAACGCATCCACCTGTTACCCCTTGGTATTGAACAGATGCCGGAGTTAAACGCCTTTGATACCGTGTTCAGCATGGGCGTGCTTTACCACCGTCGCTCACCACTCGATCACCTGCTACAACTGAAAAATCAGTTAACCTCAGGCGGTGAGCTAATTCTTGAAACCTTGGTGGTAGAAGGTGATGAGAATACTGTCTTGGTACCCTTTGATCGTTACGCCCAAATGCGTAATGTCTACTTCTTCCCTTCCGCCCTGGCACTGAAAGTCTGGCTAGAGAAAACCGGCTTTGTCGATGTGCGTATTGTCGATGAAAACACCACAACATTAGGCGAGCAACGAACCACCGAATGGATGACGCATAATTCACTGCCCGATTACGTTGACCCACAAGATCCAAGCAAGACGGTTGAAGGTTATCCGGCACCGCGCCGCGCCATTCTAATTGCCAAAAAGCCATAATTGACACAGTTTTAACTCGCTAATTGGGGTATAACGTTACCCTTGGCAAAGGATGTTTAGCGCATCCTTTGCTATAACATCTCTATACATTCACTCATTAGAAAATAATAAGGTCGCAAATGTTTAAGCGAATGGCACCCTTGGCCGCATTAAGTTTGCTTTCTGGCTGTACACTTACCAATGGCGGCGAATACCACCAAGCGACGCTCGCCGCAATTCAAAGCTCTGAAACCAACATGACCCAAAAAATGACCGATTTAGAATCACAAATGGGTCAGCAAAATAATTATATTGAAAGCCTTGAGCAGCAGATTGTTGAACTCAAAACTCAAGTCAGCCAAATTAAATTGCCACCACCTCCAGTGCAAAAACGTGCACAATCCACCAAACCTTCTAATGAACAAAACAGCGTTCCGACCAAACCACGCCATGATGTCGTGCTCGGTGAAATTGAGAGTGTCACCATTGATGCGATCAAGCAAACCTTCGATGCCCGTGTTGACACTGGCGCCGCAACTTCATCACTCAATGCGGTGGATATTGAAGAGTTTGAACGTAATGGCAAAAACTGGGTGCGTTTCCACCTTGCCGATGAGAAGAATCCCAAAACCGAAAACAACTGGATTGAAGCACCTGTGGTACGTTATGTTCGTATTCGTCAGTCCACCAACGAAAACACCGAGCGCCGAGCCGTGGTTGAACTTTGGGTAAAATTAGGATCGATCCACGAAAAAGCCCAATTTACTCTTGCGGACCGCTCGCAAATGAGCCACCCGGTTTTACTTGGCCGTGAGTTTATCCGTGACATCGCTTTGGTTGATGTCAGCCGAAAGTATATTCAGACTGAACAAAAATAGGCGAGATAATGACTTCTAAAATCCCTTTTTATATTTCTGTCTTCCTGCTGTTTGCCACTGGCATTACGCTTAGTGTTCTACGCCATCAAGACTATGGTGTGCCTTGGACACCCGGTGAAGCCCGCCAAGTGTGGGATGTTGAAGCAAGAATTGAGTTTACAGCACAAGGTAAAGAGGCCAAAGTCTCTCTTGCTGCACCGCTCACTCAAGAAGGCTACACCCTAATTAGCGAGACCGCTTCATCACCAGGTTATGGTATCTCTTACCTCAATACTGAATCAGGTCGCCGGATTGAGTGGTCAATTCGTCAAGCCAGTGGTCCACAAACCATCTACTATAAAGCACAGTTTTTGGTTGACCCACAAGCTAAAGCGATACAAATTCCACCTAGCCAAGAGATTGGGAAGCCCACTTTTGATGGCCCAGAGGAATCCGCAGCCATCGCTTTAATTGATCGTGCAGCCCAGCGCTCTGCCGATCACATCACGTTTACCCGTGAACTAATCAAAACACTGAATGATTCAGAAAGCCAAAATGCTTCACTGCTCCTCAATAAAATGAGCAAAGTGGAAGCCACTCAGAAACTGCTCTCTTACGCGCAAGTACCCAACAAAGTCGTTGGTGTCATTCAGCTTGAAGATGGCCGTCGTCGTCAGTCGATCCAACACATGAATGAAGTGTGGAATGGCAGCGCGTGGGTTTTGTTTAACCCTGAAACGGGCACTCAGCCGACACACCCCAATCTTTTGGTTTGGGATGAATCGAACATCTCTTTACTTGATGTGATTGGTGGACAAAACAGCCAAGTCATGTTCAGTATGATTTCGCAAAAAGTCACACCACAACAAGCCACAGACAGCAAAGTCGAGGCCGATGGCTTATTGAATTTGTCGATCCACAGCTTGCCGCTCGAAGAACAAGCGATGTTTAAAACCATCATGCTGATCCCGATTGGGGCACTAATCGTCGTATTTTTGCGTGTCATAATTGGCCTAAAGACCTCTGGTACTTTCATGCCAGTTTTGATTGCGGTGGCTTTCGTACAAACACAATTGACTACGGGCATCGTAGGTTTTCTGCTGATTGTGGGTACTGGCCTTGTGATCCGCAGCTATTTATCAAAGCTCAACTTGTTGCTGGTCGCGCGGATTTCCGCCGTCATCATCACGGTCATTTTGATTATCTCAGTATTTACCGTTGTGGCGTTCAAAGTCGGCTTAACTGAAGGCTTAACCATCACCTTCTTCCCAATGATTATTCTTTCTTGGACCATTGAACGGATGTCGATTCTATGGGAAGAGGAAGGCGCCAAAGAGGTCCTGCTCCAAGGTGGTGGTTCACTGTTTACTGCGATTCTGATCTACCTCGCGATGACAAACTCCTATGTACAGCACCTAACCTTTAACTTCATCGGGTTACAACTTGTTGTGCTTGCGGCAATTTTGCTGTTGGGGACTTACACTGGGTATCGTATTTCTGAGCTACGTCGCTTCAAGCCATTGGTGGAGGAGAAGTAATGTGGTTTTCATTTTCGCTCTCTGATTACACATCCCCATTTAAGCTGCGCCATAAAGGCATTATGGGGATGAATAAGCGCAACCACGCTTATATCGGGCGTTATAACGATCGCTCCAAGTACCCTTTGGTGGACGATAAGCTCAAAACCAAGCTGATCGCCCAGCGGGCTGGATGTACGGTTCCGAAACTCATTGGTGTGATCAGCAATCAAGCTGAAGTGAAAAACATCCACGAGATGGTCAAAAGCTGGCCGGGGTTTGTAATCAAACCCGCGCGAGGCAGTGGTGGTAAAGGCATTTTGGTTGTCACTTCTCATAAGGATGGGGTATATACCAAACCTTCTGGCTCAACCATGAACAAAGAGGATGTGGAACGCCATATCAGTAACGCGTTGGCCGGACTCTTCTCTCTTGGAGGAAAAAATGATGTGGCTGTCGTTGAAAATCTAATTAAGTTTGATGACTGCTTTGATGGCTTTAGCTACGAAGGCGTACCCGATGTGCGCATCATCGTGTTTAAAGGCTACCCAGTCATGGCGATGATGCGCCTCTCTACTTCAGCTTCCGATGGTAAAGCCAACTTGCACCAAGGTGCCGTGGGAGTGGGTATTGATATTGCCACCGGTAAAGCGGTACGTGCCGTGCAATTTAATAAGCCAGTCACGCATCATCCTGATACAGGAAAAGATCTTTCAACCTTAGTTGTTCCACACTGGGAGAGGTTGCTCACATTAGCCGCTAGTGCATGGGAAATGACCGGATTAGGCTACCTTGGCACCGACATGGTTCTAGATAAAGAAGAGGGTCCCATGGTGTTAGAGCTCAATGCTCGCCCTGGTCTTGCCATTCAAATTGCCAACGGCGCGGGTCTTCTGCCTCGTTTGCAGCATATCGAAAATCTAGGTTCGTCATTGATTTACCCTACACCCGCAGAACGAGTAGCCTATTCCGTTCGTAAGTTTGGAGTTCACACAACAAAGGCTTAAATAAAAGGATTTTCTAAGTACTTGGCGCTGTTACTCAAAGACAAAAGGCTTCCCGAAGGAAGCCTTTTTCGTTAGCCATGAAGCATGAAAGCATTGAATTACGCGTATTGCGCTTCAAATTCCTTCATAAAATCCACTAGAGCTTGTACGCCTTCTAAAGGCATAGCGTTATAGATGGAAGCACGCATACCGCCGACTACACGATGGCCTTTTAGTGAAACTAAACCACGCGCTTCTGCCAGTTCTAAAAAGGTGTCATCCAATTCTGGTTTCGCTAATTGAAATGGCACATTCATCAGTGAACGGTTGTTTGGATGGATCTCATTCCGATAGAAATCGGAGGCATCAATGTAACCATAAAGCAGCGCCGCTTTAGCGCGGTTCACTTCCTCAATCGCTTTCACACCACCTTGCTCTTTCAACCACTTGAAAACAAGACCAGAGAGATACCAAGCAAAAGTAGGTGGCGTGTTAAACATGGAGTCTTGTTCAGCAAGAATTTTATAGTTCAATACACCTGGTAGTAGATCACTTGCCAAATCAAGTAGATCATCACGAACGATCGCAATACAGATCCCGGCTGGACCGATGTTCTTTTGTGCACCCGCATAAATTACGCCGTATTTCGATATATCAATTTCACGTGACAAAATAGTGGAAGACATATCAGCAACGATCGGCTTATCCGTCACAGGGAGATCATTAATTTCAATACCATCAATGGTTTCGTTAGGGCAGAAATGCACATAGGCTGCATTATCAGCAATACGCCATTCATTCGCTGGGCGTACCGCAATTTTGCCTTCTTTTTCGACTTTGGCATCGAAAATATCGACCGTGCAGTACTTTTTTGCCTCTTTCACTGCACTCATTGCCCAATAGCCGGCATCAATATACGTTGCCGTGTCTGCATCGCCGAGCAGGTTAAGGGGTACGGCAGCGAACTGCGCTCGCGCTCCGCCTTGGCAAAACAGCACTTTATAATTTGATGGGATATTTAGCAGATCACGCAGATCACGCTCTGCTTCATCAGCAACTTGAATAAACGGCTTACTACGATGGCTAATTTCCATCACTGAAGTGCCAAGGTGATTCCAGTTTACAAACTCAGCTTGTGCTTGCAGCATGACGGGCTTAGGCAACGCCGCGGGACCTGCACTAAAGTTATAAACCGTATCGGTGTTGTGATCCATGTGTTCTTTGCTCCTGCTAACGAAAAGTGTTGTGATTAATACCACTTTTTTCATCAGATAAAAAGTGAGAAAAGAGGCCTTTCGGCCTCTTTTCCTGAGCAAATCTCAACAAAGTAATTTTTTAGCCTTGCGACATCATCAAAGGCATTAACAACATAACTAAAGGCATGGTTTTTCCGCTTGAGAACACCACATTACCTTCTTTGATTTCAGCTTCTAAAGTGTAACCTTGATCATTCTGTTTCATCATTTCCATCACCATCAGCTGATCTATACCTTCTTGAATGAATGGAAAAGCTTCAACTAACTGATTAGAAATGAACGTTTGGGTTTGCCCTGTTAACGCAGGTACCACAGCCATAGGATCTTGCAGTACGTTCTGTGTACCTTCCGGAACAGCAAGCCGCCAGTTCGAGGCAAAATCGCCCCCAGAAATATTAGCTGCAAATTTATCAATAGAGATAAAGAATCCTTTATTAAACATCGCTTCTACCTGCGGTAGAATCTGTTCAACCTCTTTATCCGTCATTTCCGATGAGCTTTGATAAAGTTGAGATAATGCTTTGGTCGCAACTGTATCTAAATCACCTAGCGTGAAATCGAGCGCAAAATCTTTAAACTCACCTTCGCTGTACTTCGCATTCGCAACTTTCATTTGATGTGCTGTGGTAAAGCGAGTCTGGGTACCATCCAACGCCGAAGTGAAATGGTAAGTAAAACCATCAACATCCAATTCAGTTTGCCCTGCTTGGTTAACGCTCAGCTTATCGAGTTTGAAGTTCTGCGAACCTAACCACAAACCATCACTCTCTCTACCTTGTCCATCAGCAGAAATTTGACTAATTACCATTTGTGCTTGATTTTCAAAATCCAGCATAATTTTCGGTAGATTGAGTTGGAAGGTCATCTCACCTAAGGTGGTCAATGACCCTGTTATTTGTGCAGGCTCAACGGTCACTGTTACGGGCTCTTCACCTTGGAACACATAGTTCCACTTATCCAAGTTCACCGTGTAATCAGTATTACCGTTAAGGTGAGTATTAGACAGTATTTGGAGTGGGAATTGCGGGAATTGTGGCAAGGACGATACCGCAGAAACCCCCATTAAACCGTGTGTGAGTTTGCTATCGACCAAAATTTCGGTTGGGATACCTTCTGCTTCTAGCTGCGCGACAATCGCAGGATCCGTGATGCGGTAACGAGTCTGCATTTGTGATGACAGATAGCCACGTTGATAATTCACCAACTCCGCTTTGGCAGAGGAACTTTCAAAATTCGTCAACCCATCCTTAATAGCAGATTCACCAATTTGCCCAACGGCAAGCGGCCAACATAATCCTAGCGCAATCGCCCCACCTACCGCGCCGATCATTTTTATTGATTTCATAGTCGAAAAATTCCTTGGGATTGAATTTGCTTAGTTTAGGGGACGACCGCCGTACAAGATACAAATAATTGTCAACATTTGTGCAAACAACGGGAAAAGTATGAATTAAATCAGAGTATTGAACTGCAACACTGTCGATTGAAAATTCTCTAACTCGGCTCCCACTTCCAAAACTTCATCCCTGCTACAGTAACAACTTGAAAACGTTGACAGAGAATAGGTTGTGAATCGGTACGCACTGCTCATTTTAGACAACAATCCGATCAGTATTGAACAATGGCGCCAAGAGCTGGTTGGTTTTGCCAGTAAGTTCGATGTTTGCAGTGCTGAAACGGTTGATGAAGCCCAACGATGGCTTACAGTGCTCGAACATCAAGGGCAGAACGCCGCTTTAGTGATCGCCAGTCACAACGACAAACTCGATGGTGCAGAGTTCTTGATCCGTCTCGATAAAATACCTCACACCAAACACGCCAGAAAAGTTTTGATCAGCGGTGGACAAGACATCCAAGCCATTCTCAATGCAGTTAATGAAGGGCGATTAGATTATTGCCTGACTAAGCCTCTACCAGAACATGTGTTATACAAAACCGCAGTTCAAGAATTAACCTCTTTTGTGGTTGAGCATGACAAAGATAATATCCTCACCTATAGCACACTGCTGGATCAACAGCGGTTATTGCGTGCACATATTGATAATAAAATGCGTAGTTACCGTGAGGGTTTTATTACTGATTATCATCGCTTGTCAGACAATGAGTTGGCTGAAAAAGTCATCGGTGCTTTATATCAGTTCTTCGATAAGAAAGATGAAACGCAAGCATGCCGAACTTATTCAGCGCAACATGTACTGACTCAGGAAGGTCAGTCGAACCGTTTTTTATGGTTTATCACCGAAGGCGAAGTCGCACTGTATAAAAATGATGACCTAGGTCAACAACGTGAAGTCGTGCGCCACAAAAAAGGCAATATTGTCGGCGGTATGTCGTTTGTTACTGGTGAACCCTCTTTCTCAACGGCAATTACATTAACTCAAACCGAAGTGATTAAACTCGATCGTGATGTGTTTGCTAAGGTTATGCATAACGATACTAGTTTACTGCCACTCTTTACTAACCTGCTGTTGCGTCATTTTAACCGACGCTTACAACGCAGCATCACCACTAAATTGGAACTACAAAAAACTCTCGACTCACTCGAATCCGCTCATCAACAGTTAGTAGAACGTGAAAAAATGGCGATGTTAGGACAACTTGTAGCAGGTGTTGCCCATGAGCTTAATAACCCTGTGGCAGCCATATTACGTGGTACCGAGACACTTTCTAGCCATATCGGGCATTTAATTGAAGGTGAAGAGCGTGGACAAACTGAACAATTAGGAGCACAACTCTTACATAAAGCAATGCAAGCTAAACCGGTATCCACCTCCGAAGAACGCAGCAAAGCTAAGCAACTGGAATCTCTCATCCACCACCGCCTAATCGCAAAAAAAATGGTTAAATTGGGACTTGATGAAAATGAAGCCATGATCCAACTCGCCAAGAATTACCCAGAAAGCGCGCAGAAACAACTTGAACAATTAGAAAGTTATCATCTTTCTGGTAGCACTTTGCGCTCAATCCAAGTGTGTGCACAACGTATTGCCGATATGGTGAAAAGCCTAAAAGGCTATGCTCGTCCCGATGATGAAACTTATCGTTTGGTCGATATTCATGAAGGAATAGAAGATACACTCGTCATATTTGAAAATCGGCTCAAAAGGCACAGTGTAGAAAAAGAGTACGCTCAATTACCATTAGTCTACTGCTTACCTATTGCACTACAGCAAGTGTGGACCAACTTGATTTCGAATGCGATTGATGCTTTTCCTGAACACGGCATATTGCAAATTGAAACCCGACAACAAAGACACCTAGATGCTGAATACGCTGTTATCCGCTTCACCGATAACGGCAGTGGAATTCCAATAGAGCTAAGAGAGCAGATCTTCGCCCTCAACTACACCACCAAACGTGAAGGCAATTTTGGTCTAGGGATCGGTTTATCAGTATGTCAACAAATAATCCTACAACATCAGGGATGGATTGAAGTCGATTCCCAACCTAACCTCTACACCACCATGACGGTGTGGTTACCCTTAGTCTCATCGACTTTGGCAAGGAGCAAGCCATGAACAAATATCTGATTTTATGTGTAGATGATGAACGAGCAGTACTTGATAGTGTGGTGCAAGATCTCGATTGCTTTGAAGAACATTTCATTATTGAAGCCGCAGAATCCGTAGCAGAAGCAAAATCCGTGATAGATGACTATCGCCAAGAAGAGGTGCCACTTGCTCTTATACTGTGTGACCATATCATGCCCGAGCAGACGGGGATCCAATTTCTGATCGAGCTCAATCAAGAAAGCGACACGACTAAAACGCGGAAATTATTACTGACAGGTCAAGCCGGGCTCGAAGATACAGTTCAAGCTATCAATCATGCCAGTTTACACTTCTACATTGCTAAACCATGGCATGGAGAGCAATTACGTCAAGCAGTCAAAGAGCAACTGACTCAGTATATGATTGAAAACGACGCGGAGTTAATGTCTTGGATCCAAGTCTTGGATGCAGAAAAAATCCTGAATGCGATCTCAGCCAAAAGAATGAACTTTGGTGAATAGTAATATGGCACTCAACTTGCTTAAATTTCATCTGAACGACAAAACACTGACATTTTTTGATAGTAGCTTGATACATCAATGCCTTATGATGTCAAACCATGAACTCGGAGTCGATTTTATGGCTTCAGTCGCTGCAAACTACGGGCAGTGGCCTTGGAATTAATCAGAAGATATAGGTTTATCTTAATTATGCGTAAAACAATCATTGCAACTGCACTACTTCTTACTGCCGGTTCAACACTTGCTGCTGAGGGTGAACGTGATAGCCGTACCGTAATGAGCAACTTTAGCTATGACTACGTAGAAGCGCGCATCGGCGCTAGCCCAGTTACTTTTGGCGCTGCGATGAGCCATTCTGTGCACCCTAATGCTCATGCTATTGCTCGAATTGATTCAGAATTTGAGAGTGATTTTGATATGGCAGCTGGATTTGGCTTCCATGCTCCAGTCAATAACTGGGCAGATATCACAGGGGAGATGCTGTTTCGTTTAGTGGATAACCGAGCGCGCTCAAGCGCGGATACTGGTATGGAACTTAACGTCGGGATTCGTCAATGGCTAGGACCACAGCTTGAAGTTGGTGGCAAAGCAGGCTATGTATCCATTGATAATAACGACGATTGGTTAGGCTCTGTATATGCACGTTTTCACTCTACCGAATTGTTCTCTCTAGGTGCAGAAGCTCGCTTTAATGACTTTTATAACGATCAATTGATGTTTACTGCTCGTTTCAATTTCTAGGTTTTACTCCAAGCAAAAAATAAGCTGGGGTTTTCCCAGCTTATTTTTTCATAGAGCGAAAGCCATTAACGTTGGTGACAACTTTCAAGTAACTGACGTTTACGCGGTTCTTGCAGCAGCTTCCAATGAATCCCTTCAATCGCTCCGGCAAACTTCCACAGCAATTTCACATCAACGTCACTACCATAAGCTTGGCGTACTTTATTAAAAACTTCTGAAGCCCCCAAAGTCATAAAGGTTTCAACATCCTCTATTCCAGCTTTTTTTACCATACGTTCTAAGGTGAGCTGCATATTAGGGAGATCGCGTAAACGGCGGCTAGCAGCAGAACGTTGGAATTCTCGTTGATTAACCGAAAATTGAATCGAACGTTCAATAATCGAATCGAGCTCCGGATGATTTTGGTCATATAAATCAGTAATATCGTAATAATTTACCGTTGCAGTCGTCTGTTTCTTAACATGACGATATTTCTCACATGCCAAGGCAACTAGCTCTGGATCGAGTTCTTCACCACCACGGACAAAAATACGATCATCGCTGACCAACACATACATTGCGTCATGCTGAAACAGCCCAATCCCACCAAACATCGAGCGTTTTTGGTATGCACCAAACTTGTTTACGTAGTTGAAAAATTGTTGCTCATTCATATCCATTGATCCTTTAACCATTTTCCCCGATTAAGGAAGATCACCAGATAGCAGCAATAAAGCGAAAAAATGAAATCGTTAGCAAGTCTATTCAATCTTTTGTATGAGCTTGCTTATTTTGTGAGGATAATGATAGTTAACGGAGAAAAATAAGTCCGGATCTACCTCACACCAGAGCAATTCTTTTGCTGCACATTATGAGACCAATATCACAGCGTCAAATTTTTGTTGCTCTTCTATACTTAAACTACAATTATTAAACTGCTCAATAACTCAACGAAAAGACCAGAGCATTTCGAAAAATGTGTGGAACCGTTTGCTTATTTAGTTTAGCGATAGTTAAAATGAACTCAACTTTGCTTGATCGTATATTTTATGAGTCACTTATCTTTTTACTGGCTACCTGAAACCAAACATAAACTCATCCAAGGATTGGAATGTGAGTTTGCGCAATTGGTCGAGCTCTCTATCAGCACCGGAAAAATCTCCCTTCCCCCAATCTCCGATGTCGTTTTAAACATCCAGCGGTTATGTTTAACCGAATCAACATCCATTACAGATATTGCCGACTGCCTAATTGAAGATCCGGGCCTTTCAGCCACCATAATTCGGGTTGCAAATTCTGTAGTATTTAATCGACGTAACATTACTTGTACTGATATTGTAACTGCCGTATCTCGGTTAGGTATCTTACGTGTTCGCGATATTGTTACAGCTCAAGCCATTGAACAGTTAAAGCATTCTGTTAATCTCAGTAAAGACTGTGATCGGATATTGGTTAAAAGTGCCTCAATTTCTCGAGAGTTAGGGGCAACGATGTTACTCGTTACACAAACTTTTAAGTGTGTCGATAGCAAAAAGTATCAATATCTGGAATTAGAGAAAGCACTTCTAGTTGGGTTATTAGCTGACATAGGTCTATTTTGTTTAGTCAGCGAGTACCATTTATACCTACAAAATGGCAACTATTTGGATCCCAATATTGCTTTGATCATTTTCCAATCCCAGTGCTCTCCCATCAGTCAGCTCGTACTACGCCAGTGGGGATTTGATACCGATTTCTTAGAAGTATCTAGCAACGCTGAGCTCGTTGCTGATCGCCCAGAGGTTAGTTATCTTGATATTGCACGTATCGCTCATCATTTATTGATGTTTAGAAAACAAGATGAAGCACTTGATGAACACGATGTAGAGATTAACTCCGAAGGTGCTGAAGTTTTGTATACGCTCAGTAATTTAAGTGAAATAGAATTTAAAAATAAACTCAGTGATGTCATCAATGCCAGTGGCATCTGAAGAGTTGTCGTGAGGAATTATGCTGTCAGGGATGATATTTATCTTTGCTCCACTTGTTGTGGGTTACCTTTTTACGCTACGCAATCCATCTCATCTTCATTTACTAAGCCGTGCAACATCCTATTTGGTGTACGTCATTTTATTTCTCATGGGATTGAGCTTAGCGGGCTTAGATAATCTGCAAAGTAACTTGCAAACCATAGTCAAATATACTGCCGTTTTCTTTGTCATCTTGGGTACATGTAATCTGCTCGCACTCCCCTTGGTTGACCACTATTTACCGCTGCGTACCGATACCTCCCACAAAAAACTGCCGCTTTCAAGTATGATGCTGGAGTCGGCGAAACTGATCCTCGTTGTTGGCTCGGGGCTTCTTGTCGGTGTGCTTCTCCAAGAAGATTTAAGTTGGGTTGAATCCGCTAGCGGTTGGATTCTATTTATCTTACTGTTTTTTATTGGTATTCAATTACGCAATAGCGGTTTATCACTCAAGCAAATCCTACTCAATAAGCATGGAATGGTGATTGCCGCGATTATTATTTCAACCAGCTGGTTAGGTGGCGTGATTGCAGCTTGGATCTTAGACATGCCACTCTATCAAGCCCTAGCAATGGCTTCCGGCTTTGGTTGGTACTCTCTCGCGGGAATTCTAGTAGGAGAGGCATTTGGCCCAGTGTTAGGGGGGGCTTCTTTCATGGTTGAGCTATTACGCGAACTTGTCGCTTTAGTACTAATTCCCTTGCTTATTCGCCGTAAACCATGCACTGCTATTGGCTACGCAGGAGCAACGGCAATGGACTTTACCCTCCCTGTCATTCAAACCACGGGGGGGGTAAAATGTGTTCCCGTCGCAATTGTCAGCGGATTTATTCTCAGCCTCTTAGTCCCCGTACTGATTCTTTTCTTTGTATCTCTTGCAAGCTAGATCTCTGGTTTTTCCGCCCGTTTCATTTACAATGCTTCGTCTTGAGTTTTACAATTTAGCAAACATTATTTTAAACAAACTAGTCCTCATGCTTAGTGTAATGGTTAAAAACCATGTGCTCTCAAGCTCAACAAGGCTAGTACTTTAGCTCCGTGAAGTCCCACCCAAAACAACTAAAAATAACAATTCAGAAGGAAGCCTTATGAAACGCCTGAGCACTGCTTTACTGATGTCGCTCCTGTCGGCCTCGGCCTATGCAGATAACACTTGCTTAAATCTAAAATATGATGCGTATATTGATGCCTCTCTTAACTGGTATGCGGATCTTACTAAACTGACGAGTGAACAGTATCCTGAGCTGACAGAAGTGAGTGATTGGTTTTTGATTGGCAGACAACACCACTTCGAATTAAATCGCGCAGCAGTTCACTATTATTTACAAAATGATCCTACAAAAGTCGCCACAGCTCAACACATTGAATCCTGGCTGAAACTTGAACAACCAGAAATCAAACAACTAGCCAACCGAGATGATGAACTCGGCAAGTTAGCTAAGATCACTTTTGCCGACCGACAAGCTGCTCCTCATCCCAAAAACTACGAGCTGCGTTCTGCATTAGCAGAATTACTTAGCCATCCTAAAAAAATCGAATCGGCGATGGATCGATATAATCAAGCAATTGAAAAAGTTGATATGATTAAATGCCCGTAGCCGCTCGTACATGCAATCATGACTTTCTGAATTAAGACGGGACATTGCTTCCGTTTTGAATTAGATTGTTCGGCTTAAAACCCCATCAATCAAAATAATAATGACGCTGTATGGTCTCAGAATACAAATCTGCACAAGTTAGCTTCGAATCCCTACTCAAGATCTTCACCGTACCAGAAGGTCCGGATTCGACATTAACCAAAATCGACGAAGAGCTCTCTCGTAATCTAAATCAGTTCCTGCGTAAACACATCGTTGCCGAAGAAAAGCCACTCAAAGAGATTGAGAAAGATTTTTCTAATGCACATATTCCTGAGCAACCCCAGTTTGTTTCCGATCATACCCAACATCTGCTCGATACCTTGGTGTCACATTCAGTACATACAGCATCCCCCAGTTTTATCGGTCATATGACCTCGGCACTCCCCTATTTCTTAATGCCGCTCTCCAAAATCATGATTGCCTTGAACCAAAATCTGGTCAAAATTGAAACTTCTAAAGCTTTCACACCTTTAGAACGCCAAGTATTGGGCATGATCCATCGTTTGATATACGGTCAAACTGACCATTTTTATCAGCAATGGATGCATAGTGCTGAGCATTCTTTGGGGGCATTCTGCTCTGGAGGCACAATTGCCAATATCACCGCCCTATGGGTTGCTCGTAATAATGCCCTAAAAGCAGAAGGTGATTTTCCCGGAGTAGAAAAAGCAGGTTTATTCAAAGCCATGCGTCACTACGGGCATGAAGGCTTGGCGATCTTAGTTTCCGAACGTGGTCACTACTCTTTGAAAAAAGCCGCCGATGTATTAGGCATTGGTCAAGAAGGGTTGATTGCGGTTAAAGCCGATAATCACAATCGTATCTGCCCACAAGATTTAGAACAGAAAATTGCCGAGCTCAAAACACGAAATATTAAAGTATTTGCTGTAGTAGGCGTTGCTGGAACGACAGAAACCGGCAATATCGATCCACTTCATACCATTGCGCAAATTTGCCAACGCGAGCAAATTCATTTCCATATTGATGCGGCTTGGGGTGGAGCAACCTTAATGTCCAATCGTTATCGTGAACTCCTCAATGGGGTTGAGCTTGCTGACTCTGTCACCATTGATGCACACAAACAACTTTACATCCCCATGGGAGCGGGCATGGTATTGTTTAAAGATCCCAATGCGATGCGCTCAATTGAACACCACGCACAGTACATTCTGCGCCAAGGTTCTAAAGACTTAGGCAGCCATACACTGGAGGGTTCACGATCAGGCATGGCAATGTTGGTTTACGCCAGCATGCATATCATCAGCCGTCCAGGTTATGAGCTGCTGATCAATCAGAGCATTGAAAAAGCACGTTATTTTGCCGATTTGATTACTGAACAAACAGATTTTGAACTCGTTTCTCAACCAGAGCTGTGTCTGTTGACCTATCGCTACTTACCGGCACACGTACGTGTTGCATTAGAAAAATCACCAGAGAAGCAACGAGCACAACTGAATGAACTACTGAATGAGTTGACGAAATTTATTCAGAAAAAACAACGAGAAACAGGAAGATCATTCGTTTCTCGCACCCAATTAAACCCATATCAATGGGATAGATTAGACACCATAGTATTTCGCGTTGTGTTAGCAAATCCACTCACAACTCAAGATATTCTGCGCTCAGTGTTAGATGAACAGCGCGAGATCGCTAAACAAGCACCAAAATTATTGCAACAAATCGAGCATTTAACTCAGAGTATTCTTAACCAATAAACCTTAGCCACGAGTTACAACAAACAGAAATAAAATTTCAGATTGTTGTAACTCGTGCGTCAATCATGGGCTAGAAACTGAGAATGTCTTTGATACAGCCACTCAAAAGTGTAGTTTTTATAAAATTTAATTGAGGCTTGTCATATTCTCACGGTCTTTATGAGAGTTTCGTTTCTAGATTCATCACGCTTAGGTTTATACTCCGTTTATTGGCGTTGGTAGATCAATCATCCGAAAACCATTGATTTTCCCCCTATTGTTTTCGAACCCCAAACCAACGAGTTGTTCTCTAGCCTGCGTGAACACTATGAATACATTAGAAAAAATTCAAAAAAATCTGGAAAATTTCAGCAAGTCCGAACGTAAGGTTGCCGAAGTCATTATGGCATCACCACAAACGGCCATTCATTCTAGTATTGCTACCTTGGCAAAAATGGCTGACGTAAGTGAACCTACGGTAAACCGTTTCTGTCGCCGCCTTGATACTAAAGGTTTTCCTGACTTTAAACTGCATTTAGCTCAAAGTCTTGCTAACGGTACTCCCTATGTGAACCGCAATGTAGAAGAGGATGATGGTCCCGATGCTTACACCCATAAGATTTTCGAATCAACCATGGCGTGCTTAGATGTTGCGAAGAACAGTCTAGATCCAGTACAAATTAACCGTGCTGTAGATCTTTTAACTCAAGCTAAGCGCATTTCCTTCTTTGGCTTAGGAGCATCCTCTGCGGTGGCGCGTGATGCGCAAAATAAATTTATCCGCTTTAACATTCCGATCAGTTGCTTCGAAGACATCGTGATGCAGCGTATGAGTTGTATTAACTGCACGGATAATGATGTGATCGTGCTGATTTCTCACACTGGCCGCACGAAAAGCCAAGTAGAAATTGCCAATCTAGCACGTGAAAATGGCGCGACAGTAATCGCCATTACCGCCAAGGACTCCCCCCTCGATAAAGCAAGCTCACTATCGATTTGCCTTGATGTACCAGAAGATACAGATGTCTACATGCCAATGGCTAGCCGTGTAGTACAAATGACGGTGATTGATGTTCTTGCAACTGGTTTTACCCTACGTCGTGGATCTGGTTTTAGAGAGAACCTAAAACGCGTAAAAGAGGTGCTGAAAGACTCTCGCTACGATAAATTACCGCCTTACTAAGGCTACACGATCTCTAAAACAAACGGAGCCAATAAGCTCCGTTGTTTCATCTCATCTCCACTGAACATTCAATACTGACTACTTAAATGGCTACTTTTTTCCTGTAATAAATGACGAATTTCAACTTCACCTTGTGACGTTTTAGGACTGATAGCGTCCACTTGATGACAGGGACAAACCTGACGCAGAATGTGGGTCAATCTTTCTATCGTCAATGGGATTGGGTTACCCTTGATAGAAGTCGATTTAAGAGCATCAGCAGCCACGCGTTCAAATGAGGTAGTGCAGACGCCAAAGTCAGCTAAGTTAGGAATCGACAACCGCGTTAGCATCATATTCACCCATAAGATACCATCTTCCACACACGCATTTTTGCGCCCAGTCAGTATCCGAGCAATCGCTTTGTAACGTTGTAAGATATCGTTACGCCCCGCCTCTTTTGCCGCTTCAATATTTTCACTCATCACATAAGGAGCCAATCGCGCAGTGATCACGCTGTGTGGAGCATCCAATTTACCACCAAGCGCAGAAGCAAGCCCATGTGCGGCACCTAATTTTGCATTAGTGGAGGCCATACCACCTAACATAGCGGCAAACGAGAGATCACTTCGAGCATTTTTATCTTCTCGCAAGCAGCCTGGAATAATTGCGCGACTAATCCGCCGCATTCCTTCCTCACAAATCATGTCAGTTAAAGGGTTGGGTTGCCCACACACATAAGCTTCCATCAAGTGCGTAAACGCATCCATTGCCCCTCGCCCAGAAATAAGCGGATCAGTGCCATAAGTTAACGTCGGATCGACGATGGCCACATCCGCGAGCATATCTGGGTTGCGCAGGCTAATCTTTACTCTATCCTGTGCCGATTTTAATACTGCATTGCGAGTTACTTCAGACCCTGAGCTTGCCGTGGTCGGAATGGCAATAAAAGGTAGAGGCTTGGATTTAAGAGGTACACTACGCCCCACTACCTCCACATAATCATACACATTACCTTGATTGGGGATAATCGCAGCAACAGCTTTTCCCATATCCAACACGCTACCACCACCAATCGCAATCACCATGTCAGGCTTAAATCGTCGACCTAATGCTGCCGTCTCCTCTACCATGGATATGTTGGGTTCCCCAGAGACCGCGACATGCTGGTAACGTATATTTTGCTGGTGTAAGTAGTTGAGAAGTGGCGCATACCGCTCCGGATTCCGCCCAGAAACCAATAATGCACTGTAGCCATACTGACTAATGACAGAAAGTGAGTTTTCTAACGCCCCTTCACCAAAGATGATCCGTGTCGCGGTCATAAACTGAAACATGCGCCCTCCCAACCACTAATACATCAATTCTCTCAGATTGCGCCCAAAGCAAAGAAATTTGTTTGACCGAGTGCAATTTGCCGAAATTAACCTTAAAAAAACTGTTAGTTTTTGCACAACCTCACACCTAAGTTGAATGTTTTCAATCCCTTCCATCATAACTGCGAGCAATAAGCGCTTGTTAAATCAAATTAACATCATAAAAAACCATAGATTCTACCTATTAAATTAAGTGGAAAATCACGCTTTATTTCCCCTGATGAATCGGGCATAGTAGCCGCAAACAAAATAAAGGAGAGAGTTATGTTTGTGGTAATTTTTGGTCGTCCTGGCTGTCCCTACTGTGTTCGTGCAAAAGAGCATGCGGAAACATTGAAAGCAAAACGTGATGGTTTTAACTACCGCTATGTGGATATCCACGCAGAAGGCATCACAAAAGCAGATCTAGAAAAAACCATCGGAAAGCCAGTCGAAACCGTTCCACAGATCTTCATCGATGAACAACACATCGGTGGCTGTACTGATTTCGAAGCATACGCAAAAGAAAATTTGGGTCTGTTTGATTAATAGATGATTACTCCCTAAAAAGCCTGCGAAATTCGCAGGCTTTTTATTGGTTCGAAATCCATACCTGAATGCACAAACTTGGGTTATCTCCTCCCAAAGAATGCGCATTCGAGCAAAAATTCACTTATCTTTTGGCAATATTCAGATACAATTCCAAAAAATTTATCATTCTTTTTCTTGTCACGCGTGAATTGAGTTAAATCGTGAACATCGACGTCGTACTGTTGTTAGAGCAAAATCCAATTTTGCTGATTTTTGTAGTCCTCGCCATTGGTCTGTCTTTTGGAAAAATCCGCTTTGGCAGCTTCCAGTTGGGTAACTCAATTGGAGTGCTGATCACGTCTCTGATTATGGGACACCTTGGCTTCTCTTTTACTCCTGAAGCGCTGACTATCGGCTTTATGCTGTTTATTTACTGCGTCGGTATTGAGGCGGGTCCAAACTTCTTTGGTATCTTCTTCCGTGATGGTAAGCATTACTTGATCCTAAGTTTGGTGGTTCTAGTCACGGCCACTTGGATTGCTTACTTTGGTGGTTATTACCTCGACCTAGATTACGGCTTATCCGCCGGCATGATGGCGGGGGCGCTAACATCAACACCGGTGTTAGTAGGCGCACAAGATGCTCTCAACTCAGGTTTGGCCTCTGTTCCAAGACACATGGATCTATCACTAGTTTTAGATAATGTCTCAGTAGGTTATGCAATGGCTTACCTAATCGGACTTATCAGTATGATCATGTTCGCAAAGCTGCTACCCAAGTTGCAAAAGCAAAACTTGTCTGATTCTGCGCAGCAAATCGCTCAAGAACGCGGTCTCGGCAGCCAACGTAAAGTATATCTTCCTATTATTCGCGCTTACCGAGTTGGGCCAGAGCTGATTAACTGGATTGATGGGCGTAACCTTCGCGAATTGGGGATCTATCGTCAAACAGGTTGCTACATTGAGCGCATCCGCCGTCATGGTATTCTGGCGCATCCTGATGGAGATGCGATTTTGCAAGAAGGCGATGAAATTGCTCTCGTCGGTTACCCTGATAGCCATGCGCGCCTTGACCCAAGTTTCCGTAACGGTAAAGAGGTGTTTGACCGCAACCTACTTGACCTACGTATTTCTGAAGAAGAAATCGTCGTAAAAAGTGACAGTATTGCAGGAAAGCGACTTTCCGACCTTAATCTTTCTGAATACGGCTGTTTCCTAAACCGCGTTGTTCGTGCACAGATTGAGATGCCAATGGATCTTGATATCGTTCTCGCCAAAGGAGATGTACTTCAGGTCAGCGGTGAGAAGATAAAAGTTAAAGGTTTAGCCGATAAGATCGGTTTTATCTCAGTACACAGTCAGATGGCTGATTTACTCGCCTTTTGTAGCTTCTTTATTCTTGGTATTTTGTTTGGGTTGGTCACCATGACCTTTGGTCAAGTCTCGTTCAGCTTAGGTAATGCTGTAGGGCTACTACTTTCTGGGATCACTTTAGGCTTTCTGCGTGCCAACCACCCAACTTTTGGTTATGTGCCGCAAGGTGCACTGAACATGGTCAAAGATCTGGGTCTAGCGATATTCATGGTCGGTATCGGACTTAATGCCGGTAGTAAAATGTTCCAGCACCTCTCTGAAGTCGGTGTGCAGGTCTTGGGGCTAGCCTTCTTAGTTAGTGTAGTACCTGTCGTGTTGGCTTATCTGGTGGGTGCTTACATATTAAAAATGAACCGCGCCCTTCTGTTTGGAGCAATCATCGGTGCACGGACTTGTGCTCCGGCAATGGATATTGTGAATGAGTACGCGAAATCAACTATCCCAGCGCTCGGTTATGCGGGCACCTATGCGATAGCCAATATTCTAATGACGTTAACGGGTACTATATTTATCTTGCTGAGTTAACGCCTGATTGATTTAACCGAAGTAAGATAAACGTAATAAACACAGCGCATTAAAAAGGCACCTTAGGGTGCCTTTTGTATATTTCACGAAACACTTATATGTGTTAGTGAACAACCTCTTCACGAGTCGCGAAATACTCGAAAGCGAGTCTGTCATCACTCAATGAAACTTTTACCGTTCCACCATTCACGAGTGAACCAAACAGCAGCTCATTAGCCAGAGGTTTCTTCAATTGCTCTTGGATTACACGTCCCATCGGACGAGCACCCATTTCTCTATCGTAGCCTTTCACCGCTAACCAGTGACGAGCATCTTCTGAAACTTCCAGAGAAACGCCGCGTGCATCCAATTGGGCTTGCAACTCCACAATGAACTTATCAACCACTTGATGAATCACACGCTCATCCAAGCTATTGAACCAAATAATATGATCAAGACGGTTACGGAACTCAGGTGTAAATACCTTTTTGATCTCCGAGATTGCATCATGGCTATTATCTTGTTGGATCAAACCAATCGACTTTTTCACTGTTTCAGCAACTCCCGCATTGGTCGTCATCACTAAGATAACGTTGCGGAAATCGGCTTTACGGCCGTTGTTATCCGTTAGCGTGCCGTTATCCATCACTTGCAGTAGCAAGTTAAAGATATCGGGGTG
>JBOFIW010000301.1:0-6690 GCA_051650365.1 Vibrio sp.
GAACAAACTGGAGCCGACAGAGCAAGGCTCTGCCCTGCAAACTTCACCATTAATTGACTTAGCGCTTGCTGCTTGTGGTTAATTTGACCGGCTCGGTCAAGATGCTGTAAATCACAGCCACCACATTGCGCGTAATGCGCACAAAAAGGTGCAACACGTTCAGCGCTGGGTTTAAGCACCTTAATTAACTGCCCACGCGCATATTTACTTTTGCTTTCGGTGAGCTGAATCAGCACCTCTTCGCCTGGCAAAGCGCCATCGACAAACAACGGTTTCTTCTGCCAAAAGGCCAGACCGCTGCCTTGGTGATCCAACCGTTCTATGATGACGGGTTGATGCTTTTTATCTAACGTGCTGTGCTTTTTCGGTTGAAAGAAACGTGCCATGCTCTGTGCTCAAGTGTTGAAATAAATTTGTTTTCACCCCGGTATCACTATTCTGCACGGGGGTGATTGTCGAAGATGAGGGAGTTGATTAAGCTAACGCCAACGTTTCCTCGTACAATCCGATTTGTACGAGGTATTTTCCCATATCCACACCACAATGTTTAGACAATAATGACTCAAAGATATGGCTTGCGCGCCCGCGTTGTGACGCTCACTCTGGCTCCAACACTGATTATTGGTCTGCTACTTAGTGCACTATTCTCTTTTAACCGTTATCACGACTTAGAAAACCAAGTGATCAGCTCAGGAGCCAGCATCATTGAGCCACTGGCCATTGCCAGTGAAGATCCTCTACGTATACAAAGCCGCGAGTCGGTGCGGCGCATCATAAGTTACGCACATCGGAAAAATTCTAAATTAGTCCGCAGCATTGCGGTATTTGATGGCAATCACGAGTTGTTTGTTACCTCCAACTTTCACCCCAATTTCGAAAAGCTCATGTATCCGAAGGATAAGCCGATCCCATTCCTGAGTAGTTCGGTCATTGATGAAAACACGCTGATTTTACGCACCCCAATTGTATCGGAGCGTAGTTTACTAGAAAACGGTGATGCAAATTCGGCAAGCCCAGTGATGGGCTATATTGCCATCGAGCTTGATCTCTCCTCTCTACGTTTGCAGCAGTATCAAGAGATTTTTTCCGCAGGCCTGGTATTAGTGCTTGGGATTTTGCTCTCAGGAGTATTTGCGTTTCGTTTAATGCACGATGTCACTCGCCCAATTACGCACATGAAAAATATGGTGGATCGAATTCGGCGTGGCCATTTGGATGTGCGTATTGAAGGCAAAATGCACGGCGAATTGGATGCACTGAAAAAAGGCATCAACGCGATGGCGGTCTCGCTCTCTGAATACCATGTGGAGATGCAGCACAGTATTGACCAAGCCACTTCTGATTTACGGGAAACACTTGAGCAACTTGAGATTCAAAACGTGGAACTCGATATTGCCAAAAAACGGGCGCAAGAAGCGGCACGGGTGAAATCTGAGTTTTTGGCTAACATGTCCCATGAGCTACGTACCCCACTCAATGGTGTGATTGGTTTTACACGGCAAATGCTGAAAACCCAGCTCACCAACAGCCAAACGGATTACCTACAAACCATTGAAAAATCGGCCAATAACCTTCTGACAATCATTAATGATATTTTAGACTTCTCCAAACTCGAAGCTGGCAAACTAGCGTTGGAGAATATCCCATTTGAATTCCAAGACATCCTAGAAGAGGTGGTTAATTTACAAGCCACTAGCGCCCATGAAAAAGGACTAGAAATCACCCTTAAGATCGACCCTAAAATTCCGCGAGGCGTAGTCGGCGACCCACTACGTATTCAGCAAGTGCTCACCAACTTGGTCGGAAACTCGATTAAGTTTACCGAGCGCGGCAACATTGATGTTAGTGTAGAAATGCGCTCGCAACGCGATGATGTGATCGACCTACAATTTATGGTACGCGATACAGGAATTGGTATTTCAGAACGTCAGCAAGCCCAATTATTCCAAGCTTTTAGCCAAGCGGATGCCAGTATTTCTCGCCGTTATGGGGGGACAGGGTTAGGGCTGGTCATAACCCAAAAATTGGTCAGTCATATGGGTGGAGAAATCAGTCTAACTAGCCGTTTGCATCAAGGTTCAACATTTTGGTTTACCTTACGCCTGCATACCACCGAGCTGCCAATCAGTGATGGTTATGAAGCTCAATCGCTTAATCAGCGTTGCCTGCTGTTGATTGAACCCAATATGCAAGCAGCAGCCATTGTGCAGCAAACGTTGGTGCAAAGTGGTTTGGAGGTCACTTACCGCTCCGCCATTCCTGAAGAGGAACAAACTTACGATTATGTGCTACTCAACCTCGCACCAAGTAAAGAAACCAACCCGACCTTGGTTGAACTTTGGGTTGAACGCGCATTGGCGATGACACATAACGTGATCGTAGGTGTACCAAGCACTGAATTAGCACTAGCGGATCAATTAATGCAACGTTATCCAGTGAAGTGCATAAGCAAACCACTTTCGCGCAAAAAACTACTACAAACTTTAGCCGCCCAACAGCCGCCAATCGCCAACTTGAGTCAACCCAAACCACAGGTAGAAAAGTTACCGCTGTGCATAATGGCTGTGGACGATAACCCCGCTAACCTCAAACTGATCTCCGCACTTTTGCAGGAGCGAGTTGAGTATGTTGTTGCCTGTACCAGTGGCCAAGAAGCCATCGAACAAGCACAAACCCGTCAGTTTGATATTATTCTAATGGACATTCAAATGCCGCAAATGGATGGTGTTACCGCTTGTAAAGAGATTAAGCAGCTCAAGGGGTACCAAGATACTCCAGTGATTGCCGTGACAGCTCATGCCATGGCTGGCGAGCGAGATCGTCTTCTGAACGCAGGAATGGATGATTACCTCACCAAACCAATTGAAGAGTATATATTGCAGCAGGTATTAGTTCGTTGGAGCCCCAATACACGCAATAAACAGGTAGCCCAAATTGCGCCATCAAACGGAGCAACAGCCACTCAAAACATGTTGAGCCTCTTGCCACAAAACAATGATGCCATTATTGATTGGCCATCAGCATTGCGCCAATCTGCCAATAAAGAAGATCTCGCTAAAGAGATGTTGACCATGTTAGTCGCGCATCTGACCGAGATTGAAACGGTTATCAATATTGCACTTGAAGATGAGGAGTATGCCACTAGCGATCTACTGCATCATATTCATAAACTGCATGGTAGCTGTGCCTACAGTGGCGTACCGAAGTTACGTAAAGTTTGTGCTGCATTAGAACAAGCACTACGTCATGGAGCCTCGGTACAAGAGCTAGAACCAGAATTGTTTGAACTGCAAGATGAAATGAGCAAAGTGGTCGCAGCCTCAAGCGCCTATCTAGATTGATCTCTAAGCTCATTATTGCTGGGCAGAGAATGTACCTCCTGCCCTGTAGTATAGAAGTGATAACCCTGTTTACCGCGATGCTTAATCCAATACATGGCTTTATCTGCCTGTAACAGCAGTTTTTCTAAATCAATGTGCAGACAATCGGCATGACTAATACCAATACTACATCCAACCTGTGCACTCTGCTTACCCACGATAATCGGGGTTGCAGAGGCTTGGATCAACATCATTGCAAACTGTTCCACCGTTTGTGAGTCAAAGGCTTCAACCGCCACGTAGATAGCAAATTCATCGCCACCCAGACGCCCCACGACAGTGTCGGAAAAGTGCTCTTGCGCCAGAGTCAAAAAACGTTTGGCGATTTCACGTAAAACCTCATCTCCAGCGGCATGACCCAAGGTATCGTTCACTTGCTTAAAACCGTCCAAATCAATCAGTAGTAATACCATAACCGAGCTGATTCGTTTTTTATTCAATACGTATTTTTCGCACCCTAGCCGATTTTTGAGTCCAGTCAACGTATCTTGTTCCGCTATAGTACGATAATAACTCTCCCACCGCTCAATCTGCTCACGTAATTCACGTTCTCGGATCAACGCCTGATGTGAGGCATCAATGAATTGATTGATACTCTCGGCAACTAAACCAATCTCGTTATACTGATTCTCCTGTGCAACTGACACTTTGTGATCATTACCCGGACGCACTTTAGAAAGCGTCTCAGAAAGCTCAGTTAAAGGCTTCCCTACTAATTGGCGAACAATCCAGATTAACGCAAAAAAAGTGACCAAAAACTGAATCATGACTACCAATAGCTGATCGAGAATTTGATTGATCGCTAGTTGACGAATAACTATATGATCCTCATGGATAATCAAGTAACCAATCAAATTACCATCAACAGGTGAAGTCAGTCGGTACGGCTTAGCATCATTCCAGAAATTAGGTTCATTTAATGTCTGTGGCATGGTAGTTCGTTCAAAAACGATACCATCAACCCCCTCGAGCTTGACAGCATTAATTTCTGAGTGCAGTAACAAAGCATCCATGACTTCTGAGGCGATATCATAATTATTGACATACAACGCAATTGACGCTGAATTGCTCAACGATAGAGCAAGCTTTTGCTGCAATTCTTGTTTTTGTTCTTCAACACTATTCAAACCACGAGGAATAATAATAGCTAGAATAGTCAGCAGATAGCCTAATGCACAAAGTGAGATCATCTTCAATAAACGATTAACTAACAGTGATTTATAGGTACGCTCAATCATAAATCACCAATAACACTTTAAGCCTATTCTCTGGCATTTGATCTGTATAACCGATAGAGAATGGATTTGCCTCTAGCTTGGTTGTTAACTCCTGCTCACTCAGTATCAACTCAGGTGCCCGTAGCCGCCCAGAAAACTTCAGCTTTGCCCAATACGCATTAACCTGACTCTCTTTCATATTAGTAACCTGTAAGAAGAAACGTTGCCGAACCTCTCCACTCCGATCTAAAACTTGATTAATGTAAGTATTTCCAACCACACGATTTCGCCCCAAATAGAGTGAGGATAATTCTTGTTTATCCACTGTCAGTAGTGGGCTTTGTGTACTCGCCACCACATACAGTTCAGCAGAAAAAAGACATTGTGAGAACAAGATAACTGGGAGTAACCAATATTTCATTTGGTCCTCCTAAAATATGAAGTTCAAGCTAAGAGTGAATACCTGAACATCTCGTCCTTGCGAAATGTCCGCCATTGGAACGGCCCATAATCCATAGCCATAGTCACCAATTTTTACACGGTCATACTGCATTTTCAGCGCCATTTGTGAGGTTACATCCCAACGCAGCCCAAACGAGTAGGTGCTTTGATCTATGTAGGTTGAGTTAATACCTCCCACTAAAACTTTTTGAAATGCGGCTAATTGAGCACCATTAATAGGGGATAACCCCCAATCTGACTGCGCCTGATAAGGTTCATTTTTCGGGATAAATTTGCCGTAAATCGCATAAGGGGTGAACATGCCAAAGGAATACCCCGCTAAAACATACCCACCAAAGCCTTCAGGAACAACGGCTTTGCTCCCCTGAATTGCATACAACTCTGATTGTATAGTGAGCTTAAAATCTGCGTAACCCGCACCCACTTGCCAATATTGAATTCTCTCATTTTCAAGGTTACTTTGCTGATAGAGGACAGCGGCTTCACTACTGATCGCCCCTAAACCAGCATTAGCTAGTTGTTGGATCGCTTTTTGAGCTTGCATTGAGGTTTCCCCCAAAGCCACCGTCATTGCCCCTACATTTACGTAGGACAGGCGACCGCTCCACGGACCATGATCAGCGGCTAAAACTAAAGCCAGTGTTTGATTGGATCGGGTTGATGATATTTCTGGATTTTCGGTATTTTTTAATTTCTGCTCAATCCGCCCATACTGAACACCGAAAGACCAATTCAGTTCATCGACATGATCTCGATAAGTAATATCAACCCCATCTATAGAATCGTAAAATATTCCTCCATACAATTCTTGTGGTGGTCGCACCCAAAGATAGGCGTAATCAATACGTCGACTATCCGCTGCGGTATAAGCGTTCAAACCTAACCGCCCTAACCGTAAATCCCAATGCTCATCAGGAAGATAACGGACAAAAGCCAGCTCAGTGACATCGTTAAAAGATTGTTCAACACGATCTTCTAATACCCATTGAGTGGTGACTGACCATTCTGGATTGAGTTGAATATCAAACTGCACACCAACATTGGAATCCGGCAAAAATGAACCATCACGGCGATAATCATCAGGCTGTGCAATATTACGTAAGAACCCTAAATCATCTTCATTCTCGTAGCTATACCCCAGCGAGCCATAGCCTGATACCCCCCAATCCACCGCTACGGCCGAGGAGCTCATCATTAAGAATAAGCTTAATACAGCATTACAAAACAGAGTTCGATAAGAGAATTGAATCATCTGATGGCATTCCTAAACTTGCACATGTATCACTGAGCAGCATGTTTCGATGCTCAGTGAAATCCTCTTTTTTCGATGTTCAATATTCTGACATCGCCCAATTTATTTATTTTAGTTGTAATTGTGATAGGCCGGAAAAATTGATAGTCAAAGCCAAACAGAGACAATCTTCCGTTGAGAAAAAATCTTGTTATATAAGAAAATATAGCCAGAAAAAGAAAGATTTGAAACAAGCCAAAGCATGAACGCCGCATCAGCGGCGTTCGAGGATCACGGTAGCCATGGCATAATGGCGCTCGTCAGAGATAGAAAGATGAATATTCGCCACTTGCAGTTGAGTCGCTAACAGAGCCGCTTTGCCACTCAAATTGAGTAACGG
>JBOFIW010000302.1:0-10181 GCA_051650365.1 Vibrio sp.
CTCTTGAATCGCATCGGCTAATGCATCTGCTTCGGTGTACTCCGGCAAGTCGAGTTCATCCAGTGCTGTGAACGACTCTTCATTGTCTTGCTCAAGATTCGGCTCAAGCTCTGCTTCTGCAACTGGTGCTTGAATCGCATCGGCTAATGCATCTTCCTCGGTGTACTCCGGCAAGTCGAGTTCATCCAGTGCGGTGAACGACTCTTCATTGTCCTGCTCAAGATTCGGTTCAAGCTCAGACTCTGCAACTGGCTCTTGAATCACATCGGCTAATGCGTCCTCTTCGGTGTACTCCGGTAAGTCAAGTTCATCAAGAGCTGTGAACGACTCTTCATTCTCCAGCTCAAGATTCGTTGCTAGCTCAGGTGCCTCAGCGCCCACCTCTGTTGCCGACTCACCAAATAGATCGTCATCCACAAGAGTGGCGGGATCTACGGATTCTTCCCGCATGGCAACTTTGGCAGCGAGAGGCTCTGACTCAGATTCAATTTGAGAGTCAATCAGTGGCTCTTTGGCAGACGGTTGTTCGAGTGTTGCAAGAGTTGCTTCATCATCTTCCGACAGTGACTCACCCAACTCTAACTCATTATCAGCTAGATTTTTTGCAACATCCGCTTCCTGTGTACCTTCTTCTTCGAAGACCCAATCATCGTCTTGGGGAATACCGAATTCATTGGCTGGTAAAGTTTGCTTAAGAGGGATTTCCTCCTCAATACCGCCTTCAATCTCTGGATTGAAATCAAAATCATCGGATTGTGTAAATGATTCATTCTCGTCCAGTTGAGGATC
Organism: Vibrio sp.; assembly: GCA_051650365.1. Lineage (GTDB taxonomy): Bacteria > Pseudomonadota > Gammaproteobacteria > Enterobacterales > Vibrionaceae > Vibrio. Next base: position 790 of record JBOFIW010000302.1, read on the forward strand.
GAGTAAAGGATCTTTAGCCGGTGCTGAGTTCAGTAGGTCATCGATAAAGGTGTCACTATTAAACTCATCTTCCGCAGCCAACTCTTGCTGCTCTTGCTCGGCCTGCTGTTCAATTTCAAGTAGCTCATCGAACAACTCAGTACCATCTTCAACACTGAGCTTTTCCGGAGAAGCAACAAATTCGGTTGCTTTGATCGAGTCATCATCCAGATCAAAATCATCTAGTAACTCATCCAGAAGCTCCGTACTTTCTTCCGTAATATTCGGCTCTACCAATTCTTCGATGAGCTCTGGCTCCCCCAGGACTTCATCCAGAAGTTGTGTGTTATCTAGCTCTAATTCGATCGGCGTATCTTCGAGTTGAGTCAGTGCAGCCCCTACCTCTAGCTCATCAGCGTCAGAAGCCTCAACATCCTCAAGTAGCTCTTCAAGGAGCTCGGTACTATCTTCAGCAACTGAGGTATCCACATCATCGATCATTTCATCCAATAACGCAGTTTCATCAACCGCTGTTGCCTCTAGATGTTCAAGATCGGCTTGCTCTTCAATAGAGGCAAATAAATTATCGAGTTCTTGGTCATCAGCGACTCCAGCGCCACTTAAGTCAAACTCATCAGCACTGCCCTCATTAAGCAAGTCAAGTTCATCATTCAGTAGGGTATCTAGCGTTTCGGTATCTTGTAACGTTGGATCTTCATCTAAAGCATCCAATTCGCTGGCCAGTAAATCATCAAGGAGTGATTGATCCACTTTGCCATCATCAAGCAGTTCATTGTTCTCCTCTCCCGCCAGTAGAGCCTCAATGTCATCCTCGGACATTTGCTCTTCATCTGCGAGATCAAATGAGGCGAGATCATCACTCTCAACTTGCTCAGTAACATCATTCAGCGCTCGCTCCATTTCCTCTAGTCCAAGCGCTTTGTCCTCACTATTGACAGAGATACCGTTAGAACTTTCACCCAAAGCATCAAATTCAGTGTCCAGATCACCGTCATCATCAATCCCAACAAACAGATCTTCGCTGTCTTGCCCATCGAGATTAAAATCAAGATCCGTTTCATTAAGGTCAGCAAATACATCGTCATCGGAGAATGCTTTCTCTGGCTCCGCTTCTTCTTTCTCGTCCGTAGTGCTAAACAGGTCATCATCCAATAGCAGATCATCACCAATATCATCAGTTTGGTCCGGACCGAAAGCCATTGGCGCAGAAGCAACTTGGTCAGATACCACATTGGACTGATTCACATCCTGTTGCTGTGTTGCTGAACGACGATTCAAAAGTAAGAGCAGCACAATGGCAATCAATAACCCGGGGATCAACGCCAGTAGAGCAACTAACCATCCATTGGAGAGCAAGTTATCCATGGCTGACGGCGCAAGACGCTGCGCTTCTTCTGCTTTACGACGCTCTTCCTCTAACAGTTTTTCAACTTCACTGCGGATTCGGTTTTCATCTCCTAACTCTTGCTTAAGCGTGCTGACTTCTGACTGCACTTGAGAAAGCATGACTCGTAATGAGTGGTTTTTTTCTTCCAAAGCCATCACTTCTGCATCCGTAGATGGACTTGGCTTGCTCGTGTTTACTACTTCTGGTGTTGCTTTAGGTTCTATTTTCGGGGGGAGCGATTCTTCAGTTTTGACTGGTGGAGCAACTTCCGATTTAGCGACTTGAGTTGGCCGCACGGGTACTGGTGCTGTGACAGTAGGTGCTTGGTTTAATTTTGCTTGGTGAGCAGCCATAATATTGACCGCTTCTTGGTTACTGTTACGACTAATTTGCGCTAACGACGGTATGCGTAATGTACTTCTCGGAATGAGGGTATGGATATTCTGGTTTTCAAACGCTTGAGGGTTGAGTTGATAAATCGCCAACAAGGTTTGTTGTACCGTCACTTTTGGTGATGGCCTTAACTGACTGGCAATCGACCATAAAGTCTGACTCGCGGTTGTTGGACCGAAAAACTTTCCCGGTTCATCACTGTCCTGATTACGGACAATATTATCGCTGTATTGAGGCGTAGGTTGTACTTGTCCATCAGGACCAACAAGACGAATGCTTTCTGCACTGACGAAAGAAATCTGAGTCACGACTATTACTGCCACTGGCAGCAGAAGTCGCTGGAAAAATCGACGCATAAAAGGCTCAGTATGTGCTTTGAATTATGAAGTACGGTGGTTGGTTAAATATATCGGATCCACCCAGCAAAACTATAGACTAGCTGGCAAAAAATGTGTCACGGCTGGAATAATCGCAGCAATCTCACACAAATTTCATTCCTAGCGTGAAACAAGCACGCTTTCACTCCGTGAAAAACAAAGCCAGCACTATGGCTGGCTTAGTCAATGACGCTCAATTTCGACTTATTCTTCGTCGATTTTTGCCCAACTATCGCGCAGGCCGACAGTGCGGTTAAACACTAAGGCTTGTGGCGTAGAATCTTTGCTATCCGCACAGAAGTAACCCATACGCTCAAATTGGTAGCCAGATTCAACTTGTACCGTCACCAAGCTTGGTTCAACGTAACCTTGTACTTTCACTAATGATTCAGGGTTGATCGTCTCTGCAAAGTTATCCGCTGCACCAGGGTTTGGCACTGTGAACAATCGCTCATAAAGACGGAATTCAGCTGGAATACCTTTCTCTGCCGATACCCAATGAATCACACCTTTAACTTTACGACCATCCGCTGGATTTTTACCCAAGGTTTCAGGATCATACGAGCAGAAAATCGTGGTGATATTACCTTGCTCATCTTTCTCAATACGCTCAGCTTTGACGACATAGGCGCCACGCAGACGTACTTCTTTACCTAAGACAAGGCGTTTGTACTTTTTATTCGCTTCTTCACGGAAATCTTCACGCTCAATCCACAATTCACGTGTGAATGGCACTTCACGTTCACCCATCTCTGGCTTATTAGGGTGATTAGCGATCATCAACGTTTCTAACGTATTCGCGGCGAAGTTTTCAATCACGACTTTAACAGGATCAAGCACAGCCATCGCACGTGGAGCGTTCTCATTTAGATCATCACGAATACAAGATTCTAGTGCGCTGAACTCAATCATGTTTTCTTGCTTAGTCACACCAATGCGCTTACAAAACTCACGAATTGCACTTGGAGTAAAACCACGGCGACGCAAGCCAGAAATCGTTGGCATACGAGGGTCGTCCCAACCATTAACGAGTTTTTCAGTCACGAGTTGGTTCAGTTTACGCTTCGACATAACCGTATATTCTAGATTTAAACGGCTAAATTCATACTGACGTGGATGGCATGGAATCGTAATGTTATCCAATACCCAATCGTACAAGCGGCGGTTGTCTTGGAACTCTAAAGTACAGATAGAGTGAGTAATCCCCTCTAGCGCATCCGAAATACAGTGAGTGAAATCGTACATCGGGTAGATGCACCATTTGTCACCGGTTTGGTGATGCTCAGCAAAACGAACACGGTACAAAACAGGATCACGCATTACGATAAAAGACGATGCCATATCAATTTTTGCACGCAGGCAAGCTTTACCTTCTTCGAATTCACCGGCACGCATTTTTTCAAACAGTGCTAAGTTTTCCGCTACGCTACGATCGCGGTATGGGCTGTGTTTACCTGGCTCCGTCAATGTGCCACGGTATTCACGAATTTGTTCAGGCGTCAGCTCGTCTACATACGCCAAGCCTTTTTTAATCAGCTCAATGGCGTATTCATGTAGCTTGTCAAAATAGTCTGATGAATAGCAAACATCACCTGACCACTCGAAACCCAGCCAAGTCACATCTTTTTTGATTGACTCAACGTATTCGAGGTTTTCTTTTTCTGGGTTGGTATCATCAAAACGCAGGTTGCACTGCCCTTGATAATCCTGAGCAATACCAAAATTCAGACAGATTGACTTGGCGTGACCAATGTGCAGGTAGCCATTCGGCTCCGGCGGGAAACGAGTATGCACGGTCGTGTGTTTACCATCCGCAAGATCTTTATCGATAATTTGGCGGATGAAGTTCGATGGACGAGCCTCAGCTTCACTCATCTATAGCACCTCAAAATTCATTTAGTATTGTCAGAAAGCGTTTCTGCATCTTAAGCCGTAAAGGCTAGAAAACAGAAAATATTGCCGCTAATCATCCACAATTCTTGCGTTTGGCACAATAAAAAGTATGGATTTCTTGCGATTATTTCTATGGTTCGGTGGTTATATCGCCAGTTCTAAATAAAAAGCCCCCGCTTTCGCGAAGGCTTTATTTATAGCTAGAGCTTAAGAGCTATTAAGGAAGTTTTACACCAGATAGATCTTCTTTCGGGCCAATTGCTTTCATTTCACCAGCCACAATTTCCGCTAGAGGACCAAGGATAACTTGTAAGTTATTCTCACCCAGTTTAACTACGCCTTTAGCGCCAAGTTTCTTCAGAACCACTTCGTCAGCAATAGAACGGTCTTTCAGAGTCAGACGTAGACGAGTGATACAAGCATCAATAGAAGTTAGGTTTTCGTGACCACCCAGAGCCTTCAAGTATTGACGAGCTAAATCACCTTTCGCAGCATCACCTGAATCAGTTTCAGTCGCGACTTCTTCGTCTTCACGACCTGGTGACTTCAGGTTGAATGCACGAATTGCGAAAGAGAATGTGAAGAAATACAAAGCAAAGAACGCTAGGCCAATCACAAATAGAGTTACAGGTTTCGTTGCCAGACCCCAGTTTAGTAGGAAGTCGATCAGACCCGCTGAGAAACCGAAACCATGCAATGTGCCAAACATGTTAGCAACCACCAGAGACAAACCAGTGAACACAGCGTGCATTGCATACAGCGCCGGCGCAAGGAATACGAACATAAACTCTAAAGGCTCTGTGATACCAGTCAAGAATGAACAGAATGCCACTGAGAATAGAGCACCTCCAACTTGGTGACGACGCTCAGCTGGAGCTGCTAGATACATGGCTAGTGCTGCACCTGGTAGACCGAACATCATTACAGGGAAGAAGCCGTTCATGAATACCCCAGCGCTCTTATCACCACCGAAGAAACGGTGTAGGTCGCCAGATTTAACCACTTCAGTGACTTCTTTAACCACTGCTGTGATTTCTGGAGTTACTGCATTCTTGAACGCAAAAGTATGTTCTTGACCAACAACTAGAGTTTTCGCTAGAGCCGGATCCACACACAGTTTTTCCAGAGCAGGCAGAGCTTGACCAGCAGCTTGAGCACCAGAAACAAGGATCTCTTGACATGTACCCATACCGAACCAGAAGTAAGAGTTCAGAACATGGTGCAGACCAACAGGGATCAGTGCACGGTTAAGAGTACCGTAAACAAATTGGCCAAGAGAACCAGAAGTTGATACTGCGTGAGCCAGTGCGTCTAGGCCGCCTTGAATAGAAGGCCAAATCACACCAGAAATCGCACCAGCAACCAGAGCAAACAAACCTGCCATGATTGGAACCAAACGTTTACCAGCGAAGAATGCTAGCCATTCTGGTAGACGAGTCATATGGAACGCGTTATATGCGTGGCCTGCGATGATACCTGCGAAGATACCGCCGAAGAATGACATATTGATTGATGCATCAATCGTTTTAGCAGTTGCAGTCAGAACAAAATACGCTACAGCACCTGCTAGACCAGCAGCACCAGAACCATCTTTTGACAGACCGATTGCAATACCTAAACCAAACAATAGTGGCAGTTGGCTGAAGATTGCATCGCCCGCTGCTGCCATGAATGGAATGCCAAGTAGGTCAGGCTGACCCAAACGAAGTAAGAGCGCCGCTACAGGTAGCGTTGCGATAGGTAGCATCAATGCTTTACCTAACTTTTGCGCATATCCAAGAATATTCACCTTAAGTTCCCCCTATAGGATTTTTGTATAATATTGGGAGACTTTTTTTAGTCGCCCAATTTAGTCCAACTCAGTTTATGATATTAATTTTGCTCCGCAAATTAAAACCTCATCATTTGTGATCCTAATCACCCCCCCCTTCAATAACGAAATGATTTTGCTAGCCAGATCATAAAACTTATTTTATGATGTAAAAAAACATCTTTTGCGCGTTACAATCACAGCGTTTGTTGGTCAAACCATCATCATGTTACACTGCTTAACATAATATTTCGGCCATAGGCAGCTGGGTTAAACATCTCTAAGTGCGAAATGACCAAAAACTTATTTTTAGCCGCAGTTATTGTGGTCTTATGCCCAAAAGATAATTCGCGACCTAATAAAAGTAAGACTCTAAGTGAAGGAAGCACAAATATTGCTTAGCTGTCTTGTGGAGTCGCAAAAATGAATCTAAAAATTAAGAATATCGACAAGAGGATTAGCTGATTATGTATGCGCTAACAAACTGCAAAATCTTTACTGGTAATGATGTGCTTGTGAACCATGCGGTCATCATCAACGATGATAAAATTGAAGCGGTTTGCCCAATCGAGTCTTTGCCATCAGACATCAAAATTATCGACCTCAATGATGCAAACCTCAGCCCAGGCTTTATTGATTTACAATTGAATGGTTGTGGTGGTGTGATGTTCAACGATGAAATTACAGCAAAAACCATCGGTATCATGCACAAGGCCAACTTGAAATCCGGTTGTACTAGCTTCTTACCTACTCTGATTACATCATCAGACGAGAACATGCGCCAAGCGATTGCAGCAGCTCGCGAGTACCAAAAGCAATACCCAAATCACTCTCTAGGTCTGCATCTTGAAGGCCCATACCTTAACGTGATGAAAAAAGGAATTCACAGTGTTGACTTTATCCGTCCTTCCGATGACGAAATGATTGAGACCATGTGCGCCAACCGCGACGTCATTTCTAAAGTCACTCTTGCACCAGAAAACAACAAATCAGAACACATTGAAAAATTGGTAACAGCAGGAATTGTGGTTTCAATTGGCCACACAAATGCAACTTACACCGAAGCACGTCAAGGCTTTGAATCTGGTATCACTTTTGCCACACATTTATTTAATGCAATGACACCTATGGTCGGCCGTGAACCGGGGGTTGTTGGTGCAATTTATGATACCCCAGAGGTTTATGCCGGCATCATCGCCGATGGATTCCATGTTGATTATGCCAATATCCGAATTGCCCATAAACTAAAGGGCGAAAAGCTCGTATTAGTGACCGATGCCACAGCTCCTGCAGGTGCTGAAATGGATCACTTTATTTTTGTCGGTAAGAAAGTATATTACCGAGATGGCAAATGTGTTGATGAAAATGGCACACTTGGCGGTTCAGCCCTAACAATGATCGAAGCAGTTCAAAATACGGTTGAGCATGTCGGTATCGCTTTAGATGAAGCTCTGCGAATGGCTACTCTGTATCCTGCCAAAGCAATCGGTGTTGATCATAAATTAGGTCGTATCAAGAAAGGTATGATCGCCAACCTGACTGTTTTCGATCGTAACTTCAAGGTTAAAGCGACGGTAGTTAACGGACAATACGAGCAGAATTAATAATGAATGGCGGACAGATTGGTAACGTAGATTTAGTTAAACAGCTGAACAGTGCGGCGGTTTACCGCTTGATTGATCAACAAGGACCAATTAGTCGAATTCAAGTCGCAGATGTGAGCCAACTAGCTCCCGCAAGTGTTACCAAAATTACCCGCCAACTACTCGAACATGGTTTGATCAAAGAAGTTGCTCAACAAGCCTCTACTGGTGGTCGACGAGCCATCTCGCTGACCACAGAGGTCACCCCCTTCCACTCTATTGCGGTTAGAATTGGCCGCGATTACATCCAACTGAGTCTCTACGACTTAGGTGGCAACTCATTAGTGGATGAACATCACGAGTTTCACTACAACACTCAAGAAGTATTGATGTCGAGTCTCATTAAGCAAGTTCGTCTTTTTATTCAACAACATACCCCACTCATTGACCAATTAATTGCCATCGGTGTTGCCCTTCCTGGTCTAGTTAACCCAGAGACTGGCGTTGTTGAATACATGCCAAATGTCGCGATTAGCGAATTGCCTCTCGGTGAAACTATCCGCGAAGAATTCCATGTTGAATGCTTCGTTGGTAACGATGTGCGTGGTATTGCTCTCGCCGAGCATTACTTTGGTGCAAGCCAAGATTGCCAAGATTCGATCTTAGTCAGTGTCCATCGTGGCACCGGTGCAGGGATCATCGTTAACGGACAGGTGTTTCTAGGCTACAACCGTAACGTCGGTGAAATTGGTCATATTCAAATTGATCCACTCGGTGAGCAGTGTCAATGTGGAAACTTTGGTTGTTTAGAAACCGTAGCCACCAACCCAGCTATTATTTCTAGGGTGAAAAAGCTGATCGCTCAAGGGTATGAGTCTTCACTCTCTGGCCTTGAGGTGATTACGATTGATGATGTCTGTGAGCATGCTAATGCAGGTGATGAACTCGCCAAACAAGCTCTGGTACGAGTGGGGAATCAGTTAGGTAAAGCAATTGCTATCACCGTAAACTTGTTCAACCCGCAAAAGATTGTCATTGCGGGGCAGATCACCGCCGCCAAAGAGATCGTATTCCCCGCAATTCAACGCAACGTAGAAAATCAATCATTGAAAACTTTCCATCAACAGTTACCTATCGTGGCCTCACAAGTCTACAAGCAACCTACCATGGGAGCGTTTGCTATGATCAAACGCGCAATGTTAAATGGGGTTCTGTTACAAAAATTGCTTGAAGACTAAGCATTTTATTTAAGTTTACGCAACTGATTGACCTATAATGGCGGTGGTATTTCGGTACCACCGTTTTTTTATTATTAAATTAAGAACATAACTCATGGATTTGATACTTCTCTCTGCTGCATTTTTAGCGGGTTTTATCGCGCTAAAATGCCATTTGCCGCCACTGGTTGGTTTTTTGATTGCGGGTTTTGCACTAAATGCTTATGGATTTAGCAGCAATGACACCATTTCTCTGCTCGCAGACTTAGGTGTTACACTACTTCTATTTACTATCGGTTTAAAGCTTGAAGTCAAAACGCTACTCGCCAAAGAAATCTGGGCAGGCTCTACGATACACAACATCCTATCTACAGCCCTATTTACTCTTTTATTGCTCATTTTCAAACAATTAGGTCTTGATAGCCTTGCCGACCTTTCTATTGATAAACTCATTCTAATCGGTTTTGCTCTTTCCTTCTCCAGTACGGTGTTTGCGGTTAAATCACTACAAGAAAAGGGAGAAATGAACGCGACCTATGGCACCTTAGCCATCGGCATTCTAGTCATGCAAGATATTTTCGCCGTTGTTTTTCTCACCGCATCGACCGGAAAACTACCAGAATGGTATGCCATAGGCTTATTTGTCCTGCCGTTATTGCGCCCACTGTTTTATGAGTTACTCGACAGAGTTGGCCATGGTGAAATGCTCGTTTTGTTTGGTATCTTCTTTGC
>JBOFIW010000303.1:0-2712 GCA_051650365.1 Vibrio sp.
TTATTAATTAATCTTTTATTGATTTTGGAATGATGATGGATTTAGCCTTCGATCGTTGCCACATCTGGCATCCCTACACTTCGACCTTGACACCTCTGACCTGTTACCCCGTGAGTCGAGCCGATGGCGTAATGATCACGCTTGAAGATGGGCGCAGCTTAGTGGATGGCATGTCCTCTTGGTGGGCGGCGATCCACGGTTACAATCACCCCAAGCTCAATCAAGCGGCGCACCAGCAAATCGAGCAGATGTCACACATCATGTTTGGTGGGTTAACTCATCAACCGGCGATTGAGCTTTGCCAAAAGCTGCTCAAGCTCGCGCCCAACAATTTACAGCAAGTGTTTCTCGCCGATTCAGGTTCGGTTGCGGTCGAAGTCAGCCTGAAAATGGCGTTGCAGTATTGGCACAGCAAAGGTCAGCCAAGAGCAAAGTTTCTTACCCTACGCCACGGCTATCACGGCGATACCTTTGCAGCGATGTCAGTGACCGATCCGGATAACTCCATGCACAGCCTGTACAAAGGTTTTCTGCCAGAGCATATTTTCGCCAACTCGCCCGAAGGTGGTTTTTTTGATGAGTGGGATGAGCGTGATATTGCCGATTTTCGTCACAAACTGACTGAACATCACCACCAGATTGCCGCAGTAATCCTTGAGCCTGTAGTGCAAGGGGCTGGTGGCATGCGCATCTATCACCCCGAGTTTTTACGCCAAGTACGCTCCTTGTGTGATGAATTTGGTGTGCTGCTGATTTTGGATGAGATTGCGACCGGCTTTGGCCGCACAGGCAAAACCTTTGCTTGTGAACATGCGGGAATTCAGCCAGATATTCTCTGTGTGGGCAAAGCCCTGACTGGCGGATACATGACGCTATCAGCTACCCTCACTACCAAACAAGTGGCCGATACCGTGTGTGCGGGAGAAGCGGGTTGTTTTATGCATGGTCCTACCTTTATGGGCAATCCGCTGGCTTGCGCGGTAGCAAGCGCCAGTTTATCGCTGATTGAGCAAGGAGATTGGCAACAGCAAGTCGTAAACATTGAAGCGTTTTTTGCCGAACATCTACCTAAACTCAACGATTCGCCACGGGTGAAACAGACTCGTTGGCTAGGTGCTATTGGTGTGGTGGAGACTCATCTCCCGGTCAATATGGAAGTGATTCAGGCTCTCTTTGTAGAGCATGGGGTTTGGATCCGCCCCTTTGGTCGACTGATTTACCTGATGCCACCATATATTAGTCAACCTGAACATCTGCAAAAATTAGTGGATGCGATTGCAGTCGCGTTAAGCCAACCAGAATGTTTTAAGCAATAGACAATACGCTGCGCAACAAACGACAAGCATAAAAAAGCCGACATCACGTCGGCTTTTTTCATTCTTATGCACTTTGAGCACTGATTTTCCCTTGATGGAAAACGGGATTAACCGATATGGGTTAAACCGCCCATGTACTTTTGCAGTACAGCTGGGATAGCAATACGGCCATCGGCTTCTTGGTAGTTTTCCAAAATCGCGACCATGGTACGACCAACCGCCAGACCTGAGCCGTTCAGTGTGTGCACCAATTCAGGCTTCTTCTCACCTTTGCGGCGGAAACGCGCTTGCATACGACGTGCTTGGAAATCCCACATGTTTGAACAAGAAGAGATTTCACGGTATGTCTTCTGCGCTGGCACCCAAACTTCCAAGTCGTAAGTTTTGCAAGAGCCAAAGCCCATATCACCAGTACACAGAATCACTTTACGGTAAGGCAGCTCCAGCAGTTGCAGAACTTTTTCTGCATGGCCAGTCAGCTCTTCCAATGCCGCCATAGAGTCTTCAGGGCGAGTGATTTGTACCAGTTCCACTTTATCAAACTGGTGCATACGGATCAGACCACGAGTATCACGACCGTAAGAACCAGCTTCAGAACGGAAACATGGCGTGTGTGCGGTCATTTTCAGAGGCAGTTCAGCTTCATCCAAAATGGTGTCGCGCACTAAGTTAGTCACTGGCACTTCCGCAGTTGGGATCAGTGACAGACGACGTGGTTCTTCGTCACTGGCTTTCTCAGTCAGAGGCTCAGTGTGGAATAGATCTTGACCGAATTTCGGTAGTTGGCCCGTACCGAACAGCGTTTCCGCGTTCACTAGGTAAGGCACATACAGCTCAGTGTAGCCGTGTTGATCGGTGTGCAGATCCAACATGAACTGTGCGATAGCACGGTGCAGGCGAGCAAATTGACCTTTCATCACCACAAAACGCGCGCCCGTGATCTTGGTTGCGCTAGCGAAATCTAGACCATCGCCCATTTCACCCAAATCCACATGATCTTTCACTTCAAAATCATAAGATTTTGGTGCTCCCCAACGAGAAACTTCTACGTTTTCGCTGTCGTCTTTACCGTTTGGCACTGCATCGTCTGGAATGTTAGGTACGGTTTGGGTGATCGCATCCAACTGCGCCATGACCGCATCCAACTCAACTTTTTTCGCATCCAGATCGTCACCCAAAGTGCCGATTTGTTGCTTAACCGCTTCTGCGCCCGCTTTGTCGCCAGACGCCATCAGTTGACCGATTTGCTTGGAGATGGAGTTACGCGTGGATTGTAAATTCTCAACTTCTACTTGAATGGACTTACGTTGTTCTTCAAGAGTACGGATAGTCTCCACGTCGAGTTTAAAACCGCGACGTGCCAATTTTGCAGCTGTTTCGTCCAGCTCAGTACGAA
>JBOFIW010000304.1:0-2431 GCA_051650365.1 Vibrio sp.
TTTCGGTAGTCAAACCCTGTGCCACCAAAGCGGGACGTGAACAACTTCAACTGCTTGAAGAAGGTGTGCGAGCCATGCATGCCTGAGCATGAGTTATAACCAATCTGTCTTGGGCATGATGCCGATTACTTGATAATTTTCTTCTCATTCCCATGCAGAAAGGAAGCAATACGTGGATTACGATGTGTTTAATGGGGATGCCGATGGCATCCTTTCTCTTGTGCAATGGCGTTTAGCGCATCCTAAATCAACTCAGTTAGTGACTGGAGTGAAGCGCGACATTGCTTTGCTGGATCGGCTTAAAGTGACGGCCGGTGATCAGTTGGTGGTATTGGATATCTCCATGGCTAAAAATCAGCATGGATTGCAGCGTGCACTGCAAGGAGGAGCCAGTGTTTTTTATGCCGACCATCATCAGCCCGGCGATATTCCTACCCATTCTGCATTGAAAGCGCATATTGATACCGATGCCAATATTTGTACCGCGTTGATAATTGATCGGCTACTGAAAGGGGGCTTCCGCGACTGGGCGATTGCCGCAGCGTTTGGCGATAACTTACATCGTGTTGCACAAACTCTGGCTGATGAAGCGGGCTTGGACGACGCGCAAACCGCAGAGCTTTGTGAATTAGGGACGCTGATAAACTACAACGGCTACGGACGTGAGGTGTCTGAACTGCATTTTGCGCCCGATGCGCTTTATCAAACCTTATTGGCTTATGGCACACCATGGGCAGTGCTAGCCGATCTCAACTCGCCTTTCTACCAATTACGCAGCGCCTATCAGCAAGATTTTGCTTTTGCACTCGATCAACCGGCTTATTATCAGGGTCCAAGCTTAACAGTGGTGATATTGCCTGATTGTGCGGCGGCGCAGCGAGTCAGTGGCGCATTCGCCAACCATCTTGCCAATCAGGATGTGCAACGTGCGCATTTGATTGTGACTTATGCGGATGCTCAGCACTACACGCTCTCTTTACGTGCACCGTTGAGTGATAAACGAGGGGCAGGAGCCTTGTGTGCCCAGTTTCCTTCCGGTGGTGGCCGTGAATCTGCGGGTGGCATCAATCATCTACCCCAAGCTTTATTGGATGACGTTATCCAAGTTGTGGAACGATTCTATGCTCGTTAGCGTTGTAACCACTGAGAAGGGTTTTCCGCACGGCTATTGCGGCGAATCTCGAAATAGAGGGCTGGGCGTGATTGACCTCCCGTATCACCTGCAAGGGCAATGGTTTCACCAGCGATGACTTTATCGCCCTCTTTTTTAAGGAGAGTTTGGTTAAAACCATACAGTGTCATATCGCCTTTGCCGTGGTCTAGGAGCACAACCAAGCCATAACCACGTAGGTACTCGGCAAAAACTATCGTGCCCGGATAAACCGCTTTGACCTCTTGACCATAGTTGGCGTCAATCACCAAACCTTTCCAATCAATTTGTCCAGTTTGGCGTTCACCGAAGTTGTGTAGCACACGTCCTTTCAGCGGCCACGGTAGCTTACCGCGTTGACTCGCAATGCCATTCATCAGTACGGCGTTACGTTTGGCGGCTTTGGCAATTTCAGCTTTGAGGCGAGTTTCGTTGCGTTGCAATTCGGCAAGGTACACTTTGTCGCCAGAAATGCTGCTCTCGATTTTCTTCACCGTTTGTTTACGCTCAGTTTGCGTTTTGGCGAGCTTGTCTCGCTGTTGGGTCTGTTCTGCCAGTAATTTTTCAATTTGTTCACGCTCTGCTTGTCTTTGCTGCTGATTGACATGCAGATCAGAGCGTGTTTTTTCTAGCGCTTCGATGGCTTGCGCACGACTTTTTGCCAAATGTTGATAGTACTGGCTGATGCGATCTTCATCAGCGCTGCGATGAAAAAACTGGCCATTCGTTAATGAGCGTTGCGTCAGGTAATAGGTTTGTAGCAGGCGCTCTAGTTTTTCGGCTTGCTGCTGTTTCTGAGTTTCCAGTGCTTGGATGTTGCTGTTGAGCTGAGCGATGTTGCGATTGGCATTCTCGAGATCATTTTTGGTTTTGGTGATCTGATTTTCGATGCTGTTGATGCCAAGCTCTTGTTGCTTAAGTGATTGCTGTAGCTGATCGAGAGATTTTTGCTGTTCAGCCAATGATTGTTGTTGGCGAGAAATTTCACCTTTTACTCCAGTCAGTTCCTGCTGTGTTGCAGCTCCAAGGTGAGGTGCAACCATAAATAGCAGGCAAGCCAGCAGACGACTGGTCAGGTTTTTTCTGAAAATCGCATGCAGCGCAGTAGGTGTCATTGAGTTTGATCTGGAGTTAGTGGATTGAAAAGGGTGATTCAGTATACCCAAAGCTTGGCAGGTGGCGAGCCTGCGATGTCAAAAGTTTGCAATTCTCATCGAACTCAATGGTAAAAAGGTACAAAAAAGCCCTGAGTATTCAGGGCTTTCATCATTGAGGCTGCTT
>JBOFIW010000305.1:0-4859 GCA_051650365.1 Vibrio sp.
AAGTTAAGCGTCGCGGTGCAGTACGTCGTGCCAAACTGTACTACCTGCGTGACCTATCTGGTAAAGCTGCTCGTATCAAAGAGAAGCTGGCTAAGAAGTAATGCTAGAACTCTCGTTCTCGTAGTAAAAAGCGGAGCCCTTGGGCTCCGCTTTTTTGTATTCTTTTATCACGATAAATTGCGTTAGCATTAATATTAGTTCGTTACTCGCGAGTGTCTTCTCCGATGGTGACTGGAAGAACGATCTCTTCACCTTTGCGCAGCAAGGTAAAATCGACCACTGTTCCGGGGCGAAGATCGGTAACTGTATCCGTGACATTTTGACGTCCATTGATTTTCTTACCATCAATTTTCAATAAAATATCTTGTTCTAAAAACCCCGCTCGCGCTGCTGGGCCATTTGGGTCTACTCCTAAAATAATAATCCCGCCAACATGCTCATTGCCTAACAAACGTGAAGTCATCGAATTAATATCTTGGCCATCGACGCCGATATAACCACGGATCACACGACCGTCGGCGATGATTTTGGCCATGATTTTACTGGCAAGAGAGTAGGGTATTGCAAACGAAATACCGTAGGTTTCCAGATCCGTAGCTTGCTGAAAAGAGGCGGTGTTGATTCCGACAAGTTCCCCCTGCGTGTTTACTAAAGCTCCCCCTGAGTTGCCTTCGTTGATCGCAGCATCAGTTTGAATAAACGCTTGGCGTCCATCAGCACTGATGGAGGAGCGCCCAGTGGCAGAGATAATCCCGAAAGTTGTGGTTTGTCCTAAGTTATAAGGGTTACCAATGGCTAATACCACATCACCGACTTTAGGATGGTAATCTGGGTTGAGTGGAATTACGGGTAAGCCCGTGCCTTCTACGCGTAATATTGCAATGTCAGTACGGCGATCTTTTCCAACTAATTGTGCTGCTGCCGCTCTACCATCTTGTAATGCAACAACGATTTGATCGGCTTGGGCTACCACATGATAGTTGGTGATGATATAGCCTTTTTCACTGACAATCACTCCAGAACCTAAGCCTTGAGTCGAGAGTTTTCTGCGATCATTCTCACTGTATTTACGGTTATAAATGTTAACCACCGCAGGGGCTGCTTTGCGTACGGCCTCATTAAACGATATCTGTAATGTACCTACATTACGAGGATGAGACTCAGTAGAAGGGAGCAGTTTTACACGTAGTGAGGGTGTGACAAAAATGATGATAATCGCGGCCAACAGCCCAAGGCTAATTGAGCGAACCCAAAATTTCAGCATAACTTCCCCAACGTAATATATTGAACAAATTTCTCACTAAGACTGGGCAAGAATAACACTGTCACTGCCTTTCACCAAAGCTGCATATCAGTGGTTATATATAATTTTTTTGAGAGATTAGTTAAAGTTACGTAGTTTGATTGTGATTCGGAAATGTGTGTTGCCACTAGAGGTGGCAACACTGGGTAAGTGATTAACGGACGACAAGATAAATCGATCGATCCCCTCGTTGAATATTTAATGCCAAAATATTAGGTGATTTTTCCATAATGGTGCGAAGCTCTGCGATATTTTTCACCCGTTTACGGTTTACGCCAATAATAATGTCATCTTTTTGTAACTGATAGGATTCTGCCGCAGAGCCTTTCTGTACTTCTGTGACTTTGACGCCTTGGATTGGATCGCTCTCAGTTGTGTTGCTTAGCTCTGATCCGCTAAGGCCCTGATGCAGGGATTCTGCTTTGGTTTTAGCATTTTGTTGCTCGCCTAGTGTGACATCAAAACTTTTTGTTTGGCCATCACGTAATACGCCAAGCGTAATTGTTTTTCCAGCACCAAGTGTCGCGACTTTAGCGCGTAATTCAGAGAAGGTATCTACTTTTTTGCCATTGAGTGAGGTGATGATATCTCCAGCCTTAATGCCAGCTTTATCCGCGGCACTGTCTGGAACGACCTGACTCACAAAAGCGCCTTTGGACGATTCATAGCCTAGGGCATCGGCAAGCTCGGAAGTAATCTCTCCCCCCTGAACGCCAAGCATGCCGCGTTTCACTTCACCAAACTCTAAGATCTGATCGGCAAGATTTTTCATCATATTGGATGGGATAGCAAAACCGATCCCAACGTTTCCTCCGTTAGGACCTAAAATCGCGGTGTTGATACCGATCAATTCGCCATTGAGATTGACCAGCGCACCACCAGAATTGCCACTATTGATGGCAGCATCGGTTTGAATGAAATTTTCGAAATTTTCAATATTTAGACCGCTACGGCCTAAAGCGGAAACAATTCCAGAGGTCACTGTCTGTCCAAGGCCAAAGGGGTTACCAATCGCAACTGCAAAGTCACCGACACGCAGGACCTCAGAATCGGCAATTTTAATTTCAGTCAGGTTTTTGGTTTTGCTGAGTTTTAACAAGGCGATGTCAGACATTTCATCACCTCCAACGAGCTCGGCATCAATTTCTCTGCCATCATGCAGTTTAACGCGGATTTTTTCAGCACCATTAATCACATGATAGTTAGTTACGATATAACCTTTATCTGCATTAATGATGACCCCTGAGCCTAAACCACGGAAAGGGCGTTCTTGGAGTTGCTCGGTTGGGAAATCAGGACCGAAGAAAAAACGAAATTGATCTGGTAGGCGCTGCCTTGAAACCTGAGTCCCTTCTACAGCAATGCTCACAACTGCAGGAGTGACTTTTTCGAGCATAGGTGCAAGGCTAGGGACTTGTTCCCCGTTGATAGAGAGGGGAAGTGCTGCTGTGGCAGGTAACGGCGTGAGAATGGAGCTCAAGCTAAGTGAGAGAGCAGTTAAAACAAGTAAAGGTTTTTTCATCATAAACTCCTCGTTCAATTTAACGTCCGGCTGAAGTAGAAATAGGTTCATTTAAAGAAACTTCAACTGACAATCTGCGAGTTATGACTCAAAAACCTTTACAAAGTTCACCGCAGGATGGTGAGAATTGATTAACTAGCTTTGGCATTCACCAGATCCGAGGAGCGAATAATCGCCTTTTCCTCGCTGCGCAATAAGCCCGTTGCACCTAAAGCATAATCTTTTGGTGGCTGCTCCAAGATCTCTTCTTGTTTACCCTCTTCCTCTTTTTGCTGCGCTAATTTGCTGATAAATGGATTATCTTGCTCTGGCAGATTAGGGATCAGATCAGCAGCCGTTTTGGCCATATGTTGATAGAGCTTGGTGTAGTCTTTTCCTAGGGTATCGAGCATTTCAGCCGTCTGTGCAAAATGATCAGACAACTCTTGGCGTTGTTGCTCTAGATTGAACTTAGCGCTCTCGAGTTCTTTCTGTAGATTCTTCTGTGTCTTGTATTGAGGGGTAGTCAAACGAGCAATCAGCATCCCGACAACAATCCCCACTAGCAATCCAGCAATGGCATAGATCCAAGGCATAACAGCTCCTTATTGTTGTTATTTAACATGTTTTTTACCTGTCGGTTACACATGTGCGTGGGACATGTTACTATGAGAGCTGGGTTGGATAAAGCAAAATGCATGTATGCCATTTTACCTTTAGGGCTCTCATTGTAACTGTAGTAGACCAGTATGACACCGAAGCAACGATACGAAAAAGATTTACAACGTTCTGATTTTTATAGTGATGAGGCACAGGCGAAGGCCGTAGAAGCATTGGATAACTTGTACCATCAATGGATTGAGTATTTTAATCAGCCAGTGGTACGACCTTCTGTGTGGCAGAAAATGCTGGGACAAAAAAGGCTAGCTCCTAAGCCACCGCAAGGCCTGTATATGTGGGGAGGTGTTGGGCGTGGAAAAACTTACTTAATGGATACATTTTTTGAAGCTTTGCCTACTGAGAAGAAACTTCGTATTCATTTTCATCGCTTTATGTATCGAGTGCATGATGAATTAGGCACACTATCGGATGTGACTGATCCTTTGGAAATTGTTGCAGATCGCTTTTATGCGGAAGCCAACATTATTTGCTTTGATGAATTTTTTGTGTCGGATATTACGGATGCGATGATTTTAGGGACTTTGTTTGAGGCTCTATTTAGACGAGGCGTTGTGTTGGTGGCGACCTCTAATATTCCCCCCAAAGATCTGTACCGTAATGGGTTACAGCGAGCTCGCTTTTTACCCGCGATCGACTTGGTAGAAACCCACTGTCACGTATTGAATGTCGATAGTGGGGTTGATTACCGCTTACGGACATTACAGCAAGCCGAAATCTATCATTACCCTCTTGATGCAAAAGCGACGGAAAATCTTCAGCGCTATTTCCAACAGTTGGTTAGTTCAGAGCAATTGCCAGAGAGTCAAATAGAAGTTAATCATCGTATTGTTCCCGTGAACGCCGTTTGTGATGGTGTATTGTATGCGACCTTTGCTCAGCTATGCCAAACGGCCCGTAGCCAGAATGACTACATTGAGTTGTCGAAAATTTATCACACAGTGCTTTTAGCTGATGTAAAACAGATGGATAAAAGTAACGATGATGCAGCAAGGCGATTCATCGCGTTGGTAGATGAATTTTATGAGCGTCATGTAAAATTAATTATTTCAGCCGAAGTCAGCATGGCAGAGTTATATTTACAGGGTTTGCTAGAGTTCGAGTTTAAACGTTGCCAATCAAGACTTGTTGAGATGCAAAGCTATGAATATTTGGCGAAACAACATTTAGCTTAATGACATAAACAAGGGGGGGGATTTTTTTATCTTTTTCTTCAAAAAAAGGTGATTTTTTCTGCGCCCTTCTCTATAATCCTGCGACCCACCGTTACTGCAGGTCCTTTGTGACCGAGAGTGCCACCCACTCGAAGGGGTGATGACTGGGCTCTTAGACAGTGGGAGCGAAAGCTCCTTGAAGTGTAAATTTAAATTAACGGGT
>JBOFIW010000306.1:0-6023 GCA_051650365.1 Vibrio sp.
GAGTATCTTGGCAGTGATAACTGGCATGTACCAATTTATCCAATAGATCCTGTTCGGATAAAAAACCAACAACACGCTTTTGAGTATCAATGACTGGGCCGCCCATATTGTCTGAACGTACTACTTTTTCTAAAGCCGCGCTGAGAGACATCTCAGGACTAAACGTAATCGCTTGTATGGTCATATAATCACTAACTTTAAGTGAGTCCATCCTCATCTCCTTTATCCTTTACTACGTCAAAATCATACCCATTCACTTCAGTGTTGTTCAAAACTCATGATTTATCCTGTCTCATTTTGTGGTTTATCCGCAAAAAATTGAATATTTTGCTCTTTTATGAGAAACGAGAAATTAATTGAAGGGGCAAATGATAAGCCAATATCCGTTCATGACAAAATCATCTATAAGTAAAGTGATTAGTAATCATTCAATAGGAATAAAGTCTGTGACTTCCCTCTTTTCCTCAACAATTATTGCCAACCCTGAAATTCTACAGTTTATTTTTCAATCACTTCCAGAACCTACATTCCTCATCAATAAGCATGGTATTTATCTAGAAGCATGGGGAGGAACAGACAGTGAGCGTCACCATAATCCTTCTTATTTGGTTGGTTTAACCCAGTATGATGTATTACCAAAAGAACAGGCCGATTGGTTTTCCAGTGTGATTATCGAAGCTATAGAGCAAAACTGTGCTAAAGAGTTAGAGTATGAGATTGACCCAACCCAATTACCTTGCTTTGATACTGTTCTCGGCCCCACGGATAAGCAGTATTTTTCTGCATTAGTGATCCCTCTTCCTGGGGCGGAAATGGTGCTATGGATCGTCCGTAATATTTCCGATTACAAGCACACGGTTGAAAAACTTGCCCATCATCAACTCGTATTAGAGCATCTTACCCACATAGACCACCTGACTCAGGTATATAACCGTTACGCGATGGACTCTTTACTACCTCAAGCATTGGAAATGGCTAGGATCGATCATGCCAGCGCAGCATTAATGATGATCGATATTGACTGCTTTAAAGAATACAACGATGGATATGGTCATCTTCAAGGAGATGATATTTTGCGTAAAATCGGCCAAACGCTACGACAATGGAAATCAAATCTCGATCTCTGTTTTCGCTATGGTGGTGATGAGTTTTTGGTTTTTATGGCAGGAGTCAAGGCGCATCAGAGCCTGTTACGTGCGCAAGAGCTGATGTCGATGGTGGAAAAAATGAATCTGCGCCATCAAAATTCAAGAGTCGCTGAGCATGTAACAATTACAATTGGGATTAGGCACTGTGATCAGATTGATAAAGAGATGACGGCCGAAAAACTCGTGGCAGTGGCGGATAAAGCACTATTTCATGCTAAACATCAACAACGCGGCACCATCCATATGTTGAATGATGCCGAATGGTAAAATGGACGAAAACCAGAGACCTATTTGTCCTTAATCCAACGTTGAGCCGCTTTTTGATCACTTTCACGCGAGTCAACCCAGCGACTCTCTTCCGTTGTCAGCTCTTTCTTCCAAAATGGCGCTCGAGTTTTCAAGTAATCCATAATGAACTCGCAAGCTGCAAATGCTGCATTACGATGCGCACTGGTGACACCGACAAACACAATTTGGTCGCCACTAAGCATATCGCCAACTCGATGAATCACCCGAACGCGCTGTAAAGGCCAACGCTCTTCCGCCATATCGCAAATTTCCAACAAGGATTTTTCCGTCATCCCCGGATAATGCTCAAGGTGCAACCCCACCACATGATCACCTAAGTTCATGTCTCGAACTTTGCCGACAAAAGTAACCACCGCCCCCGCTTGAGTGCCTTGCGCTAAGTCGTCATATTCTTGAGCAACAGAAAAATCTTCCGCTTGTACAGATACGCGATAGTCCATACTAACCTCCAGTCACTGGAGGGAAGAAAGCCACTTCATCACCTTCTTTTAATGGCGTATCTAATGGCACAATAGATTGATTAACCGCTGCCAACAACTTGCCTGGCTCTAATGCTAGATCCCATTTGCCTGGCTGTTGAGCCAAGTAGTGGCGCAAAGCTTCTGCCGTTGGAAAGGATTGATCAACCACCAAGCTATCACACCCCACCAACTCTCGAGTTTGTGCAAAAAACAGCACCTTAATCATGCATCCACCTTAAAGTGTCCTGATTTACCGCCCAGCTTTTCAAGCAATCGAACATTCTCAATCACAATGTCTTTCTGGACCGCTTTGCACATGTCGTAAATGGTCAGCGCAGCAACCGACGCCGCTGTCAGCGCTTCCATCTCAACACCAGTTTTGCCACTGAGTTTACACAGCGATTCAATGCGTACACTGTTTTGCTCCGGCAACGCTTCTAGCTGTACTTCAACTTTGGACAGCAGCAGAGGATGACACAGCGGGATCAGCTCCCACGTGCGTTTTGCCGCTTGAATACCCGCAATACGCGCCGTGGCAAATACATCACCTTTGTGGTGCTGACCGGAGAGAATCAGTTGCAGCGTTTCGGGTGCCATGCGCACATACGCTTGCGCACGAGCTTCACGAACCGTGTCGGCTTTATTCGACACGTCCACCATATTCGCTTCACCCGAAGCATTAATGTGAGTGAGTTGACTCATCAAGCCTCCCTTATACCGTTAAGTGCGGCATAAAGTTACATGGGCGATGGGAAGCATCCAATTGCTGTTTAATAATTTTTGTCCAACCGGTGCGGCATGCGCCCGTTGAACCCGGCATAGCAAAAATTACCGTGTGGTTAGCAAAACCCGCGACCGCGCGAGATTGAATGGTCGACGTGCCAATCTCTTCAAAAGACACCATACGGAACAGCTCACCAAAGCCTTCTACTTCTTTATCAAACAGAGGTTTAAGAGCTTCTGGAGTGCTGTCACGTGACGTAAACCCAGTACCACCCGTGATCAAAATCGCTTGGATTGTTTCATCGGCAATCCACTGTGAAACCACGGCACGGATTTTGTACATATCATCAATGACGATCTGTTTATCCGCGAGTTTATGCCCCGCTTCTTGTAGCTGTTCAGCCAGATAGCGACCAGAGGTATCATTTTCTTCAGTACGCGTATCTGACACCGTTAATACGGCGATGTTTGCTGCTTGAAATTTGCTTTCTGCGTGACCCATTTGTTCACCTTTTAAAATGGTTAAACCTCGATGGAGAGGTCAAATTATCGGTAGAAACTCAGCCGCCAATTGACGCTAAATGAGGCGTGACACCCGAGTTTCCATCATGCAGGAAGTGGGTTTCTGCCTTGTTTTGCAACTGGGCTTGAATTCGTTCAATCAATGCGTTTTCTTGTTGATCTTCCTGAAGGAGATCGCGCAAATCTATGCCTTGTTCGCCAAATAAGCAGAGGTGGAGTTTGCCGAGCGCCGAAACACGCAGGCGATTACAACTGCTACAAAAGTTCTTCTCATAAGGCATGATGAGGCCTATCTCGCCTTGGTAATCAGGGTGAATAAACACCTGGGCAGGGCCATCGTTATCGGCTCTGGCTTTGAGTAACCAGCCATTACCGAGGAGATAGTCACGGATCGAAGAGCCAGAAACATGATGGCGAGCAAACAGCTCATCCATTTCTCCAGTCTGCATCAATTCAATAAAACGTAGTTGGATGGGGCGGGTTTTAATCCACGCCATGAATTTGGGCAGTTCAAGGTGGTTAAGATTTTTCATCAGCACCACATTGACTTTGACTTGCTCGAAACCGACTTCAAACGCGCGATCAATACCGGACATCACTTGTTGGAAGCGGTTTTCACCGGTAATTTGCGCGAACATACGTGGATCTAAACTATCCACGCTGACATTCAGTTGCGTTAACCCCGCTTCACGCCACTCACCAATATGTTTAGCTAAACGGTAGCCATTGGTGGTGGTAGCGACTTTCTGAATGCCGGGAGTTTGCGCTATGGTTTGGATGATTTCACTGAAATCTTTGCGCAGCGAAGGTTCACCACCCGTGATTCTCACCTTTGAAGTGCCACAATGAGCAAAGGCATTCACCACACGACGAATCTCGTTAACGGTCAGAAAAGAGGCAGGACGATCCGCTGACGGCTTATAGCCATCAGGTAAGCAATACGTACATTTGAAATTACAAACGTCGGTTATGGATAGACGTAAATAGTAGAATTTACGTTGAAATCTGTCTTCGAATTGTTGCGCCACAGAACACCTTTCCAAATACGGGAGGCAAAATCATTTCCAATCCTGCCCTTGTGGCATTTTGCCACTGGCTTACAACGCATATTTAAAGGTTTAAACTTAGCGCGGTAAACTCGGAGTTAAGGCCAAGCAGTACGATGTTTCCATCTCTTTAGCTCAGGCTGCTGGTAAAATACTTAATAATTGTACGTGATTCTAGCCTTAACGAGAAAAAAATGATTACCTTGGGGAAATTAGCCCTAAATGGGTACTCATTGTGAATAAAGTTAGATAAATTGCTACGCGTTATGAATAATTAAGAAGATGCTCATGTCTCTATACGAAAATAAAAAAGTCGTTGCCATCGGGGGCGGTCATGGTTTGGGACGCATACTGGCAGCACTCAAAGTGTTTGGTTCCAATGCTACCGGCATAGTCACCACGACCGATAATGGCGGTTCAACAGGACGTATTCGTCACTGCCAAGGTGGGATTGCTTGGGGCGACACCCGCAACTGCATTAATCAGCTGATTACCGAGCCTTCCATCAGCTCGATGATGTTTGAGTATCGCTTCAAAGGTGCGGGAGAACTCAACGGTCACAACTTGGGCAACCTAATGCTCACGGCTTTGGACAACCTTTCTGTACGTCCACTGGATGCGATTAATCTGATCCGCAACATGCTCAAGGTCGATGTGAATATTCTACCGATGTCTGAGCATCCGTCCGATCTGGCAGCACTCTCGGTAGACGGTAAATGGGTAACGGGCGAAACCAGTGTTGATGAGATGACACAAGATTTGCGACGACTCGACCTCTCGCCAGAAGTGCCCGCAACCAAAGAAACAATTACCGCGATTCAAGAAGCAGACTGCGTAATTCTCGGCCCAGGCAGTTTCTTAACTAGCCTCATGCCACCACTGCTATTACCAGAACTAGGCAAAGCGATTGCTCATAATCAAAGTGCAACCGTCATTTTTATAGAGAATCTTTCCCCAGAATATGGGCCTGCAGGAAGAATGAGTCTAGAGCAGAAGCTAGAGTGGTGTGAAAGAGCGTGTCAGGGACGCAAAATTGATGTGGTGTTGGGTCACCACCCACATCCTGACCTGCAAGGACGTTGGAACTTTGTGACCCGTGATTTGGCTTCAGCCAACCGGGACTGGCGTCATGATCGGCAAAAACTAAGGCAAGCGATTGAAGAACAGCTAATCGACCAGCTCTGAGTAACATTGATGCGTCTGCTTCAGTAGCTCTAGCATTTGTGCAATTTCTAGCGAGATGTCAATCATCTCGCCAGATTTAGCTCGGCTATCGAGCTCCACAGCCTTTGCACACAAACGATCTGCGCCAAAACTGGCTGCGCTGCTTTTTAATGCGTGGCTGATCTCTTTGAGATACGCCAACTTGTCGACTACAGCTTCATTCACTAGCCTAATTTGATAATCGTTAAGCTCACCAAGAAAGATGTTGACCAAAATGGGCACATTCTCTTCACCAATTTCATGGGCTAACAAATCAATTTTGCTCTGGTTAATCCATTCTCTCATCACTTACCGCTCCTTCTCTTTTTCTTTCACTTTTTCATTCCAAGCTTGAAGCTTGCGGTAAATCGTTGATGGACTGACATCCAAATACGTCGCCGCGCGCGGAATATTGCCATCACAAGCTTCAATGGCTTGTTCAATGGCTTGTTTTTCCGTCATCCACAGCGGAAAAATTTCATGCACCGACACTTTATTTTCAGACGTAAGGGGCAATACTCGGTTGATTGGTTCTGGCATCTGATTAAGCGGCGGTGGCAACATATCTAACGTAATTTCACGCCCTTCATTGAGCACAACAACATTGCGCA
>JBOFIW010000307.1:0-3483 GCA_051650365.1 Vibrio sp.
AGTGAGTCGACCTCCTCTAATTGTGCCTGTATAGGGATTTCATGTTTGGAAGGGGGGTGTGGTAGCATGACCCAAAGATTGGCAAAAAGATAAAAAATGAAACGTTGGTATTTACTTTATTGTAAACGTGGTGAGCAACAGCGCGCAAAAATACATTTGGAAAATCAGAATGTAGAGTGTTTCTACCCTGAAGTGCGTGTTGAAAAGATTTTACGTGGCAAGCGCCAGATGGTGCAGGAGCCACTTTTTCCGTCTTATATGTTTGTCCGATTTGATTTTGAAAAAGGTCCTTCTTTCACTACAGTACGGTCAACACGTGGAGTGGTGGATTTTGTTCGCTTGGGTTCACATCCAAGAGAACTTCAAGGTGACCTAATTTTTCAGTTGAAACAATTCGATTACGAACAATTGAAGGGAGTGAGCAAGCAACTCCCCGAAAAAGGGCAAGTGGTTCGGGTGGCTAGAGGTCAGTTTGCTGGTATTGAAGCGATCTATCAAGAACCAGATGGTGATGCTCGCTCGATTATGTTGGTAAAAATGATCAGCCAACAAGTCCCAATGAGTATAGACAATAGCGATTGGGAAATCATGTAAGTGCACGTCATGTTGTTATGTGGGGTGAATCAGCCTTTCAGCAAACCGAAGTAAAAAAGCCAGAGTTATGAGTAGCTCTGGCTTTTTATTTAATGGCTGAACATAAATACGTGATTTTGGAATGATTAGTAAGCTTGCTTATGTACCGCTTTTACTGCACGGCCAGATGGGTCGATACAGTTTTTGAATGATTCATCCCACTCAATGGCTTTAGCTGAAGAGCAAGCTACCGAAGGGCCACCTGGTACACAGCGTGCTGCAGACTCTAATGGAAATAACTCTTCAAAAATCTCACGATACACATATCCCTCTTTTGTCGTCGGCGTATTATAGGGGAAGCGGAATTTTGCGGTTGCCATTTGTTGTTCGGTGACTTTCGCTTCTGCTGTTGCTTTGAGGGTATCAATCCAACCATAGCCTACACCGTCAGAGAACTGCTCTTTTTGACGCCATGCGATCGATTCTGGCAGATAGTGCTCAAAACATTCGCGTAGAATATGTTTCTCCATCTTACCGTTTCCACACATTTTATCTGCAGGGTTAAGGCGCATTGCAACATCAATAAACTCTTTATCAAGGAAAGGCACTCGGCCTTCAACACCCCAAGCGGCAAGTGATTTATTCGCGCGAGCGCAGTCAAATAAATTTAACGCCAACAGTTTGCGTACGGTTTCCTCATGAAACTCTTTAGCGTTTGGTGCTTTATGGAAGTAGAGATAGCCACCGAAAATTTCGTCTGCTCCCTCACCAGAAAGAACCATTTTGATGCCCATGGCTTTGATTTTACGCCCCATCAAAAACATGGGAGTAGAAGCACGAATCGTAGTGACATCATAAGTTTCGATGTGATAAATCACATCACGAATCGCATCAAGTCCCTCTTGAATGGTGTAAGTCATTTCGTGGTGAACGGTGCCAATTTTCTCAGCTACTTCACGAGCAGCCTTTAAATCGGGAGCCCCTTCTAGACCGATCGCGAAAGAGTGTAGCTGTGGCCACCACGCAGCTGTTTTTTCATCATCTTCAATACGCATTGCCGCATAACGTTTGGCTATCGCAGATGTGATTGAAGAGTCTAGTCCTCCAGAAAGCAGAACCCCATAAGGTACATCGGTCATTAATTGGCGTTTGACCGCTGCTTCTAATGCCTGAGTGAGTTCTTCTTTGCTACTGAGATTGCCTTGTACCTCATCATAACTGTTCCAGTCGCGTATATAGTAGCGTGTTGCAGTCTGATCTTTGGAACTAAAATAGCTACCTGGAGGAAACTCACTTAAGGTTTTACACACTGGAACGAGAGCTTTCATCTCCGAAGCAATGTAAAAGTTACCGTGTTCGTCGTGTCCCTGATAAAGAGGGATGATCCCGATATGATCTCGGCCAATGAGATATTCACCTTTCTCTTCGTCATACAGTACGAAAGCAAAAATACCGTTGAGTTCTTCAAGGAGATCCGCGCCTTTGTCCCGATAGAGCGCAAGGATAACTTCACAATCTGAGTCAGTTTGGAATTCATATTGGCCTTTATAGCGCTCACGGATCTCTTTGTGGTTATAGATTTCGCCGTTTACCGCAAGGATCAACTTACGATCTGGACTGTAAAGTGGTTGTGCACCACTATTCAAGCCAACAATCGCAAGACGCTCATGTGCCAAAATGGCTTTATCCGAAGCATAAATGCCTGACCAGTCGGGACCTCGGTGGCGCAGTTTTTTCGACATTTCTAGGGCTACAGGTCTTAATGAGGTTGCATCTGTTTTAATGTCTAAGATGCCAAAGATTGAGCACATATGAATTCCTTTTAAATGTTTTTTAATCTGTTGGGCTTAATTTGCCATTCTGATTAAAAATTTCAATCCTTACTTATGTTCTATTTTAAACAAAAAGAGATTGATTGGAATTTTTCTATATTAACTGGCTTTTGTGTGAATGATTTTTAAAAAAAGATGAAAAATGAAAAAAATAGGGCGAAATTCGCCCTATTTTTTAGCGATGAGTAAAATTCGGTTTTAGTTGTTCGCATACATGACGTGCAAAACCAATACCCGCCTCACTGTAGATATTGAATGCCGCGTGAGCTCCATGCTCAATTAAGCTGTCAATTTGATCGGGATACTCAGCAATGGCGGCAATCTGTCCTTGGTAATTGCGTTTTTGCAGTTGCTCAAGGGCGATTTGGTTGGCTTGGTGATGAGGCATTGCCAACAAAACGAGCTTTACTTTACCCGTATCTAAGATTCGTTCCCAAAAATCAGGGTCAGTGGCATCGCCAGATATCACATTGCGTCCGTCTTCACGGTGCTTCAAAGCTGCATCTTCACGTATTTCTACTCCAAGACAAATATCGCCATGACGATGTCGTAGTTCTTCGTAAGCGCCTCGTCCAATCCTTCCCATTCCTAAAATCAGCACTTGTGCTTTACCGGGATCAATTAAGCGATCTCGAGTGTGCAATGATTCTGCGGCTTGTTCTTTAAGCCATTTGGCTGAGCGTTGGTAAATCGCATGTCCTTTACGTTCAATAGGGGCAGCCAAGATAAAAGAAAGAGGAACAGAAATCGCAAGTGCAACCAGGATGTCACTATTGATCCACCCCATTTTGAAGGCAAGTCCACCGACGATTAGTCCAAACTCACTGAAATTAAACAGGGAGAGTGAAGTAAGTAGCGAAGTGCGCACACGGAAATGGAATTGATGGATAACCCAGAAATAGAGGATGCCTTTAATGGGTAACAATAGTAGTAAGAGCAGAGCAAGCATAATCCCAGTTACAGTGGGTTGTGCTGAAAGGCCGATATTTAAGAAAAAGCAAACTAAGAATAGCTCTTTGAGGTTAAACAGCGCTTTAGATAGCTCTGAGGCTTTGTGATGACTGGCTAGCATCATCCC
>JBOFIW010000308.1:0-1881 GCA_051650365.1 Vibrio sp.
CAGGATTTAGCAACACTCACTCCAGTACCTATTTGGTTTTCTATTGAAGAGAAGAAACAATCATGAGTTATTTTGAGTCATTCATTCTGGCTTTAATTCAAGGTTTTACTGAGTTTTTACCGATTTCGAGTTCCGCTCACCTTATCTTGCCTTCGGCAATTTTAGGTTGGGCAGATCAAGGCTTAGCCTTTGATGTGGCGGTGCATGTCGGGACTTTAGCCGCAGTGGTTATCTATTTCCGTAAAGAAGTGATCGCTTTGTTGAGCGCTTTTTTTGCCTCAATTTTTAAAGGTGATCGCAGTAAAGAAGCCAAATTGGCGTGGTTGATCGTCTTAGCCACCATTCCTGCTTGTGTATTTGGTTTCCTGATGAAAGACATTGTTGAGTTGTACTTGCGCAGTGCTTGGGTTATCGCAACTACCACCATCATATTTGGTTTATTGTTATGGTATGCCGATAAAAACTCAGAACTTAAAGCGGATGAATACCAAGCGGATTGGAAAAAAGCGCTGTTTATTGGTTTAGCGCAAGCGGTGGCGATCATTCCAGGTACATCGCGCTCCGGTGCAACCATTACCGCAGCGCTTTATCTTGGCTTTACTCGTGAAGCAGCGGCGCGTTTTTCATTCTTGATGTCGATCCCGATTATTGTGTTGGCGGGCAGTTATCTTGGCTTGAAGTTAGTCACCAGTGGTGAACCTATCCATGCTGGCTTTTTGCTCACCGGCATTATTACTTCATTTATTAGTGCTTATATTTGTATTCATTTCTTCCTGAAGCTGATTTCTCGCATGGGAATGACTCCATTTGTGATCTACCGTTTATTGCTCGGTGCTGGCTTGTTTGCGTTTTTATTAACTCAATAATCACTAGCCCGCGAGCTCATTTTCTGGGCTTTATGGTATAAATAGGCGGTATTCGAACAAATGACCAACGCCACGATCTTGTGGCGTTGGTTTTGAAAGAAAGATGGATTGGTTATGCGAGTCTTTGCTTTGACCCTAAGCCTACTACTGGTCTGGCTGCTTTATACCCTGATGTGGGGAAAAAACGGTGTGATGGATTTTCGGGCTGTGCAGTCAGAAATTGAGGTGCAGCAGCAAGTGAATGCCAACTTACATCTACGCAATCAAGAGATGTTTGCTGAAATTGACGATCTACGCCAAGGGCTAGATGCCATTGAAGAACGCGCCCGTAATGAACTCGGTATGGTCAAAGAGGGGGAGACTTTTTACCGCATCATCGGTGAGGAATCACGTCAATGAACAAGATGATTGCGATTGTGCCTGCCGCAGGTGTGGGGAGTCGAATGAAAGCAGACCGACCCAAGCAGTATTTAACCTTGCTCGGTAAAACGGTTCTCGAACATACCATTGAACATCTTTTGGGACACCCGAAAATCGAGCAAGTGGTGGTCGCCATTAGTGTCGATGACCCTTATTTTTCCACCTTGTCACTCGCGCAGAATCCTCGTGTAATTCGGGTTGCGGGGGGAGAAGAGCGTGCTGATTCCGTCTTATCCGCACTTAACTATATTTGCCAACATGCGCTTAGTGAGTGGGTATTGGTGCACGATGCCGCGCGCCCTTGTGTGACTCACGCTGATATTTCTCAATTGATCGCCACGGCTTTAGAGCACCCAGTCGGGGCGATTCTTGCCGCCCCAGTGCGCGATACCATGAAGCGAGGCGACAATACACAGCAGATTGATCATACCGTTGATCGCACAGCCTTGTGGCACGCCCTTACGCCACAAATGTTTCGTGCCGAGCCACTGTGCAGTGCTTTGATTGAAGCGCTACAAAATAAGGTGTCGATTACCGATGAAGCTTCCGCTTTTGAATGGCGTGGTGAAAAGCCGGCCTTAGTGACGGGGCGTGC
>JBOFIW010000309.1:0-5638 GCA_051650365.1 Vibrio sp.
GCGCCGCCCGCGTTATCAGAAAGCACGGCACAGTTTGGCCCTATGAGTCGCCCAATGCGCAGCAGTGAAATTGCCGCGTTTGAAGCGATGCATGGTTATAAGCCAACCGCATTGCGTGTGGCGATTGATGCGGTCGGGATTTTTGTGCATCGCGATAATCCGATCAAAGGGCTGAATTTTCAGCAGTTAGATGCGATTTTTTCCTCCACATTACGCTGTGGTGCTCCACAACCGATCGTCACTTGGTCTCAGCTTGGTCTGCCTTATGATTGGGCAAAGCGCAATATTCAACTGTTTGGTCGCAACTCGGTATCAGGAACCTACGGCTATTTTAAGCAAAACGCACTGTGCCAAGGGGATTTCCAAACCCGAGTCAATGAGCAGCCGGGCTCGGCTTCAGTGGTGCAGTCGGTCGCCTCTTCGATCAATACGCTCGGCTATTCTGGGGTGGGTTATCGTGTTTCTGGTGTCAAGTTGCTACCGATTGCCCGTGAGGGAAATGACTATGTTGAGCCAAGCCAAGCGAATATTTTGTCGGGGGCTTACCCGTTATCGCGCTACTTGTATGTGTATGTGAACAAGAATCCAAACCGAGATTTGTCACCGATTGAGCGTGAGTTTATTCGTTTTATTTTTTCGGAGCAGGGG
The DNA here is from genome assembly GCA_051650365.1 of Vibrio sp. GTDB lineage: Bacteria > Pseudomonadota > Gammaproteobacteria > Enterobacterales > Vibrionaceae > Vibrio. Next base: position 649 of record JBOFIW010000309.1, read on the forward strand.
CAAGCTTTGGTCGCGAAAGATGGGTATTTACCGATTTCAGCACAAGTGGCTCAGCAAGAGCTGGCGAAAGTCGGGGTTGAACCATCAATTGATTGAGTGGGTTCGTTCTGATCCAAACAATAAAAAAACGCCCTAACTGAGTTGGGCGTTTTTTGTAGGTAACTTGTGATTAAAAATGCAGTTGCCAGCCGACTTCACGCCAATACTCTTGCTCCGTTTGCAAGTCAGCGTGCAACAACTTATTGTTTTCCAACCAATCAGGCTGTTCGCAATCTAGCTTCCATTCGTCATCTTTAGCGGATAAAGAAAGGGGAGGTAAGGGATCCTCGTTGCGCTGTCCATTTACGACGATGGCTAGGCGTAATACGCGGATCAAGCCGATAATGTGTTTCTTTTTAAATAGGCTAAAGTCATCTAATTCGTTCAATTTTAGTGATTTACGCTGAAAGCGCGCCAGATTGGAGAGCACTAGTTGTTGTTCGCTGTTGAACCCCGCCATGTTGTTGTGGCGCAAAATATACGCTGAGTGACGATGAAAGCCTTGTAAGTTAATACTCAGTCCCACTTCATGCAGTAATGCTCCCCACTCAAGTAGATCGCACAACTCGCTGCCTTCGGGCAAATTCAGTTCGCTAGCCACTTGTGCGAGAAATTCACGCGCGTGACCTTTGACTTTGGCAGCGTGTTCTAAATCGACCAAGTGTTTAGTTGCTAGATTTTCTGTAGTACGCAGACGAATATCGGAATATTTGAAGCGATCTTCCATCTCATACAGTAGACCTTCACGCAGCGCTCCATCTGAAAAATGCATTTCTTTAATTTTTAAACCATGGAAGATGGCGGAAAGGATGGCAACCCCCGCAGCAAATACGGGCTTGCGATCATCAGTTAAACCGGGCAGTTGTATGTCATCAATACAGTCCCATTCGCAGAGTTTTTCAATCAGCTTGCTCAACCGCTCAAAGGTTATGATGCCATCCTCATGTCCTTGCCCTACTAACACTTCGTGGATTGCTTTGATGGTTCCTGATGAACCAAACGCGACTTGCCAACTTTTTTTACGGTATTTGGCGGCGATGGATTCCAATTTTTGCTCACTGGCGACAATCGCCTGCGCAAAGTTTTTGCGTGAGAGTTTACCATTAGCAAAAAAGCGTTCGGTAAAGTTCACACACCCCATCTGTTTACTATTGACTAGCTCGGCTTCAAATCCTTTGCCAATGATCATTTCGGTGCTGCCGCCACCAATATCCACCACTAACATAGAATCGGCTTGTGGCTGGGTGTGGGCAACTCCGAGATAAATCAAACGCGCTTCTTCAGAACCAGGGATGATCTCAATCGGAAAAGGGAGTACTTCCAAGGCGCGTTGAATAAATAGGTGGGCATTGTTGGCTTGGCGCAGGGTATGAGTTGCCGCAATTCGAACATTATGAGGGTCAAAACCTTGTAAGCGTTCCGCAAACATAGCCAAGCATTCTAAACCGCGTTGAATGGACTCTTCATCGAGATTTTTCTGTTCATCGAGCCCTGCTGCGAGGCGCACACGTTGCTTATGACGGCTAATCAGTTGAAGATCTTGGTCGACAACTTTGGCAACCACCATGTGAAAACTGTTTGAACCAAGATCGATGGCAGCGATTTCTCTGCCGTTACTGACTGTTGTTGTCATTGCTTTCCTGTTGACCTTTTATTTTGCGAGTCTGCTTCTCGACATTTTTAAGATAGTCATAAATCGCGACCTGCGAGCGTACTTTTCTGCGATTACCACGCTCCACATACAAGTTACTCATTTCTTTGTCGATGCGGCGCGCTTTGACTGTATCTATAAACTGAATATTAAGGATATCAATGATGCGCTGTTTGATACGTTCATCACGAATCGGGGCCATGACCTCAATTCGGTGATCAATATTGCGCTCCATCCAGTCTGCCGATGAGATAAACACTTGTGGGTTGCCATCATTATGCACCACTAACACGCGAGGATGTTCAAGGAAGCGATCAATAATACTGATGATCTCAATATTGTCACTGACGCCCTCGATCCCCGGTACTAAAGAACACATTCCTCGGATGATCATGCGAATTTTTACCCCAGCGGCACTCGCACCATATAGCTTATTGATCAATCCTTTATCAACGAGGTTGTTCACTTTAAGAGTGATAGCGGCTTTTTTTCCCGCCTTGGCGTTAGCGATTTCGCTATCCAATAAACGATAAATTTGACTGCGTGAGTTACGCGGTGAAACGATGAGATGGTTGAATTTGACTGGGCGAAATGGGTTTTCAATGTAGCCAAACACGGCTCGGACTTCGGCGGCTAACTCTTGGTTGGCGGTGAGCAGAGCAAAGTCAGTGTAAATGCGCGCGGTACGTTCGTGGAAGTTACCGGTACCGATATGCGCGTAACGGACAAAATCCTCTCCTTCTTTACGGGTGATCAGCAGTAATTTGGCGTGAATTTTCATCCCCGGCACACCGAAAATAACGTGTACCCCCGCATCGGTCAGAATGCGTGACCATTCGATATTGGCTTCTTCATCGAAACGAGCTTGCAGCTCAACCACCACCACTACACGTTTGCCGTTGTGCACCGCATCCACCAGCGAGTTCATCAATTTTGAGTCTTTAGCTACGCGATAAATGTTGATTTTGATGCTGACGACTTTCGGGTCAAAGGAGGCTTGGCGCACAAGTTCCGTCATGTGCTCAAAGCTGTGATAAGGGTAGTGCAGTAAAATATCTTGCGCGCGAATGGCATCAAAGGTATTCGCATGGCCTTCAAAGTCGGCACAACTCATTGGCGGTAAAGGTTTGTTTTCTAAATAATCACGGCCAACATTGGGGAAAGAAATAAAGTCTTTAAAATTGTGGTAACGCCCGCCAGGAATTAGGCTATCGTAGTGCGAGATTTTGAGCTTGTAGCATAAGAATTTGAGCATGGCTTCGGGCATTTCACGCTCATACACAAAGCGTACAGGAAGTGCAGTTAAGCGCTGGCTCAAGCCTTCTGACATCTGTTCGAGTAAACTGTATTCTACTTCGTGGCGTAAATCGTATTCGGCATCGCGGGTCATTTTCATCGCGTAGCCATTGAGCGAATCATAGTTATAAAATCCACGGAAAATCTCATCCAGACAGAGGCGAATGATGTTATCGAGCAGAATGATGGTTTTACGACGTTTACCTTTTTGCTCAGGCAGCATCACAAAGCGAGGAAGCTGATCGGTGGGGATCTCGATCAGCGCGTATTTAAATTCATCACCGCTGCGCATTTCGACACCGATGTAGGCGTATTCATCTTTTAAAAACTGCATGACGTCAATGTCATCACGTAACATGATTGGGGTGACGTGAGGCAGCACCTCTTTATGGAAATATTTTTTTACCCACTTGAGTTGGATTTCATCGAGTTGAGTTTCATTGACCAAGAAAATGCGCCGTCTGGCCATTTCTAAAATCAGTTCGTTGTAGAGGTTATCGAAGTCTTGATTGAGTTTGAGGGCTTTGCTTTGCATACGAGAGAGAAGGTGCTTGGAGGTATCATTGCCGCCCCGCTCTCGATTAATTAGAATCTGCCGTTTCACATCGGCAAAGCGCACTTTGTAAAACTCATCCAAATTATTGGAAAAAATCCCCAGAAAACGAATTCGCTCAATCAGAGGTACCGTTTTATCCGCCGCCTCCTGTAACACTCGTTCGTTAAACGAGAGCCAACTGAGTTCCTTGTCGATGTACAGCTTATCCGCACTCATGCCTTTGCCCTGTTGAGTTGACGTTTTCATCATTAAAGAACTGCAAACTAAGTGATTTTTGTGACACTTTTATTGCATGGTCTTTAGCGTCATAGAGTTGTTTTGATTTCAGTAATTTATTGTGAGCTGTAATATAATTGTCACCCAACCGAAATATTATGACACTCCCCCCAGTATAGGTAGTCCAAAGCATGCTCAGACAGCCATTTTTATTGAAAGAACGTGATCGTGTACGGTTAGTCAAAGACCGTGTGGTACGTTTTGCGGTGACTTGCGGTGGCGTCAGCGTGTTAGGGGCTTTGGTACTGATTTTTATCTATTTAGGTATGGTAGTTGTGCCGCTGTTTGGCGATGCTAAATGGCAGGGTGATGTAGCGGTTAAGTCGATTTCAACCCCCAATCCTCTATTGATGACGGTAGGGGATTATGGCGAAAATGCCTTTGTTCTTTCAGATGATGGTGTAGGGCAGTTTTGGTCATTAAGAGCGCCTAGTGAGCAACCCACACTAAGCGAATCACTGGATTTTAAACCTATGTTGTGGGCGCAAACGCCTGCGGCTCAAGGTTGGTTTGCCCTCGTTGGCAGCCAGAATCAAGTGGCGGTGGTGCATCCACAGTTTTCCTACTCAATGACCACGCAGGGCCGTGAATTTACGCCAAGTCTTGAGCGTATTGATGTTGCGGCGAATTTCAAACTCAGTGATTTACCACTGCAACAATTAGCGCTGGCAGTAACAGAGCAGCAATTGATCTTTGCCACTTACGATCAAGCGCAGAATGTGCAAGTACTACGCATTGATCGCCTATCTGGGCAAGTGCTTAGTCGTATTACCATGAGTGTACCCTTTAGTCAGTTGAGCCAGCTTTTGCTCACGCCGGATGGCAAAATACTCTATTTGCGCACAGGATCTGAGTTGGTGGTTACTCAGTTAGAGAACCAAGGCTATCAGATCCGTGAAGTGGTAGATCTCAGCGCGGGGGAAGAATATCATCAAGTCTCTCAACTCTATTTGTTATCAGGGGCCTTTTCTCTATTAGCTGTTCATAGCGATGGTTTAGTGTCGCAGTGGTTTGATGTATTACAAGATGGGCTGCGTCATTTGACGCAAATCCGTCATTTTAAGTTGGCTTCTGAAGTTCAGTTTTTATTGCCCGATACCAATAGCAAAGGTTTTTACAGCTTCTATCGTAACGGCACGTTGCAAAGCCACTACACGACCAGTGAAAAACTG
>JBOFIW010000310.1:0-3653 GCA_051650365.1 Vibrio sp.
CGCAAATTGCGCGCACCGTTTGTCAGCCATTCGGCATCAAAGTCATCGTCAATACGGATGTTGGCGCGCCATTCCAGCGCATTCAAATTGAGCAAGGTGAAACACCTTATGAGCTGCTGAGCCGCTTAGCGCGTCAGCGCGGTGTGCTACTCACCAGTGATGCGTTCGGCAACCTTGTGATCACTCGCGCAAGCAAACAGCGAGCTGGCTTCTCTTTAGTGCTTGGTCAAAACGTCAAAGCAGCGCGTGGCCGTTTTAGTTGGCGTAACCGTTACAGTAACTTCATCGTCAAGGCATCAGGCGCAGCGTTCGGCCCATGGGATCCCTCTCCAGCGCAAACCGTGGGCGGCATAAAAGCTGAAGTCAAAGACGTAGAGATTGGCCGCTATCGCCCGATGATTATCGTCAATGAAGAGATCACCACCGCCGAAGGTGCAGCGCGCCGTGGTCAATGGGAGCGTCAGCGCAGTGTTGGCCGTTCAAATGCAGCGGAATTCACTGTGGTTGGCTGGCGAGTTCAAGAGACAGGTAAAGTATTCGATTTCAATCAAATCGTACCCGTGCGCGATGACATTCTGGGATTGGATGAAGACATGCTGATCAACACCATCATGTTCAGTGAAGATGACGGTGGCCGCGTGGCAGTCATTGGCGTGGTTCGCCCAGATGCATTGGATATTCCACCGCAAATCGAGAAAGAAAGCTCAGTAGGAGGTTCGTAGTGAACGAGTTGGCGAAACGTTATATAGATAAGATGATGATGCCGCTTCGCCGCCGCATTTATTCTATGGTAGGCCGTGCCCTAGTAACGGGAATTGTTGAGGGTTTACAGCGCCAAAACCTACAGCTTCAAATCGAGAATGACGAAGCGGTGGATGATATCGAGCGCTTCCAGAACTACGGCATGACCTCCTATCCACCTGTGGGCAGTGAAGCTGTGGTAATGGCGCTCAAAGGTAGCCTAGACCAACGCGTGGCCGTGGCGGTAGAGAAAAAAGATTTGAGACCAAAAGGTGAGCAAAACGATGTGATCGTGTATCATGCCGAAGGTCATCAAATCCGTCTTACCTCTAGCGGACAAATCATCGTCACAGCAACTGACGTTATTTTTGAAGCGGCTAACTCCTTCACTATTATCTCCCCAGAAACTTTGATTCAAGGCCCTTTGCATGTGACAGGTGGAATTTCTACCGACCTTGGGATTTTTGCGACTGGTGGTATTACTTCTTCCAGCGTTGTTGGCGGCTCAGACTTAACCGCAGGCAACATCAGCTATCTAGGTCATAAACACAGAGACGCAGAGAACAGGCTTACAGGTACACCAACACTAGGATAGTTATGAGCAGCATCTTGCTGAACATGTTGGAAAACACTGGAGTCATCATCGAGGGCGAAGTTCCTGAGCAATCAGTAACCGCCCTCGTTTTGATCTCATTGTTTACTGACGCCAGAGCGGAAAGCTCAGACACCATTCCAGATGGAACCGCAGACCAGCGCGGTTGGCCTGGTGATTCATTTTATGATGCAGCTTGGGGTTCCAAGCTTTGGCTTTTGTATCGAGAGAAGTTAACCACCGATGTGCGCAACCGGGCTGTTAAGTACGCAGAAGACGCGCTGGCATGGATGACGAAGGACTCAGGCACTGGAAAGATTGCCAAGAGCGTGACGGTTGAGGGTTCAATTCCAAGGTTTCAAACCTTGGCCTTAATCATCACGATCACAAAGCCAGACAAAACCGAGCTGACTTTAACTGTATCCAAACGATGGGAGGCGCAAAGTGCCCTATAGCACTCCAACGCTACGACAACTGATTGAGACGGGTTTAATCGACATTGAAACCTCGTTAGATCAGGTGCTGCCAAAATTCGGCGTTGAGCAAGCGCTTAACGTGGCCGTCAGTGGCGCGATTCGTGACCTCTATGACTACAATAGCTGGATCGTTCGCCAAATCATTCCAACGTCAGAGAGCGATGACCAAACCATTATTGATACTGCTCGCACTGAAGGTGTGATCCGCAAACTGGCCTCTGCTTCGGCAGGGCCTGTCACTTTCACAGGCAATGCACCCATTCCGGTTTCCACCGTGATGACGCATCAAGATGGGCGCTCATATCGAGTGACCTCATCGGCTGCGCCATCTGGTGGCTCTGTGGTGGTGCAAATCCAAGCTGAAGATACGGGTGCGAGTTACGACTTGCCAGCAGGCCAACAACTTACCCTTGCGCAAGCTGTTCCAGGTGTTCAGCCTGTCGGCCTTACCGGGGAGATTTCAGGCGGCGCCGATATTGAGCCTGTCTCTCAAGTGCTAGGGCGCTTGCTGTTTCGCAAGCGCAATCCTCCAATGGGTGGCGCTCCGCATGACTACGTGGCGTGGTGCCGCGAAGTTGCAGGTGTTACCCGCGCTTGGGCGGTGGATTTTTACCAAGGCCCATCAACGGTTGGTTATGCGTTCGTGTTTGATAATCGCGCTAGCATTTTGCCTACCGTGACCGATAAGCAAGCCATGCAGCAATACATCTATCGTCACTCCGATCCTGCAATCGGAACGGATGTGGGTCGTCCGGCTGGCATTGAAGCGATCGATATTCCTCTTACGCTCAAAGTCACCAATCTAAGCATTCAGTTGACACCAGATACCGAAGAGAATCGTATTGCTGTGCAAACTAACCTCGATGCTTACTGGCGTACTTTGTCGCCTGGTTCAACTTTGGTGCTCAGCAAAGTGCGCACGGCCATCGGTGAAGTCGATTCAGTGAGTGACTATATCCTCGATTTGTCTGCTGACGTGCCATCCACCGCCGAAGAACTGCACGCGCTAGGAGTGATCGCATGGGCCACTCTGTAGAGCAATGGTCAAACTCAATCATGCAGCAAATGCCGCGCGGGGTGATTTGGCAGCGTGAAACTACTTTAGAGCTTTATAAGTACGCCGCAGGGTATGCGCCACGCCTTGAAGCCGCAGAAATCAGTGCTGAAGGCTTGCTGTTTGAAATGCGTCCAGAAACCACGCTGCAAATGCTGCCAGAGTGGGAAGATTATTTGGCGCTGCCAGAGTGTAATGCAGGTAAGCAAACGATCGAATCACGCCGTGCTGCCGTGGTTGAGAAGTATCACCGCAAAGGCGGCTTGCAGGCATGGAACATTGAAAAGCTAGCGTCAGACCTTGGTTTTGATGTGGAAGTGCAAGAGCTATTTCCTCACCATTGCCTACGTGGTTGTGACTACCCACTTTATGAAGAGAAATATCGCCACATTCTACGCATCTACGTGAAAGGCATAACGCAGGCCTACGCAACCTGTCTAGACGACTGTTTAACCCCGTTAGTATCACAAACCGCCGCCATTCTCGAATGCACGCTGAATCGCTTCAAAATGGCTGGTAAGTATTACGAATATTTTTATGAGGAGAGTATCTGATGCATAAGCTACAGAACGGCTCACAAGTTTCAGTAAGACCACAGCGCAAGCCTTTAGTCGGGTTGGGTGGCTATTTTTCAGAAAGCAATGACCAAAACGCACCAAGTTATCCAGGACAAGATTGGTTTAATGACTGTATTGATGAGTTTTTGAATGCTCTTGCAGCGGCTGGTCTTACATATGATCACACGCGAACAGATCACTTAGCGCGGATGATTTCTGGCTCAAACTTCGCA
>JBOFIW010000311.1:0-2278 GCA_051650365.1 Vibrio sp.
TGCACAGGCGGGGTGTGAAATATCGGAACTGCAACAAGCGCGCGATCTTCCGGCCAAAATCGCCGCAGCCAATCACTCTTGTTATAGTGCTTGGTTCTATGCTCCAACAACCACCTTGGAAAACATCTACAGCGAGGCATCCCTCTCCAACCTACAGATGGTGTTGGATACCGAAATTGCTCGCTACACAGGTGATTCAGAGCAAGCTCGCCGCTTAGAAAATTACGGTGAATTTATTCGTGCGGCTTATTACGTGCGTTATAACGCTGGCAATCAGCCCTATTCTCAAGTTTTGAGTCAACGTTTTGGCCGCTCGATTGACCGTTTCTTGCGTCACCCGAATGCCTTTGATCAAGGCCGCGAACAAGTGGGGGCAATGAAAAGCCTAAGCTTGATGGTGGATAACGTGAAACAGCTGCCTCTCACCATGGATGCCATGGTTTCTGCTCTCCAACGTTTTAATCCAACCACCGCACAAGAGACTCAATGGGTGGATGGTTTAAATAACTTATTCCGCGCGATGTCTGGTCACATAGCGAATGCGGAGTTTTATCACTATCTCGCAGCTAACACACAACACATTGATACTTTGTATAAATTTGCTCTGGATAATGAATGGGCGTTAGAGACTGAGGCTGAATTTTTGGTTTACAACGCACTGCGCGAAACCGGCCGTCTACTTGCTAGCCCTGATGCCGTTACAAAACAAAAGGCCTTGCAGGTGATGCAACAGATGATCGCTCGTTATCCTTTGGGAAGTAAGCACGATAAAATATGGCTCGCCGCAGTGGAGATGCTTCGTTACTACGCTCCAAATGCGTTACAAGAACTGGGGATTGATCTAGAGAATGCCAAACATGATTTAGCCGCGCGTGTTTTACCTTATCGTTTTGAATGCCAAGGACCTGCGATCATTCGCTCACAAGATCTGTCTGATGCTCAAGCAGCCCAAGCTTGTGACATCCTCAATCAGAAAGAGGCTGATTTTCATCAAGTTGCCAATACAGGCTTTGCTCCTGTCGCGAATGACCACAATAATCGGGTCGAAGTGGTGGTGTTTGCCAATAATGATACTTACGTTAACTACTCTTCGTTCTTGTTTGGTAATAGCACGGATAACGGTGGGCAATATTTAGAAGGCAATCCAGCCGATCACAGTAACCAAGCACGCTTTATTGCCTACCGCTATGCTGACGGAGCTGAACTATCGGTACTCAATTTAGAACATGAATACACTCATTATTTAGATGCTCGTTTCAATCAGTATGGTTCATTCAGCGACAATTTGGCTTACGGGCATATCGTCTGGTGGTTGGAAGGTTTTGCTGAATACATGCATTACAAGCAGGGTTATCAAGCCGCGGTGGAGTTAATCTCACAAGGCAAAATGAGCCTTACCGATATTTTTGCAACCACTTACTCGCACGATACTAATCGTATCTATCGTTGGGGGTACTTAGCTGTACGTTTCATGCTAGAAAAACATCCGCAAGAGGTGGAAAGCTTACTGGCACTGTCACGCACAGGCCAATTTGCACAGTGGGCACAAACCGTCAAAACCATGGGCGATAGTTATAATGCTGAGTTTCAGACTTGGCTGGATACCGTGCAGAGTGTCACCCCAGAAACACCGGAAGTACCGCCAACCCCAGAACCACAACCGGAAGCCGTAGCACAATTCGTCGCTAACACCTCTCTCTCCCTAACCGGACAGGCTTACAGTGAACACCTATTTTATGTGGATGTTCCAGAGCATAGCCGCGAGTTTGAGGTTTCCATTTCAGGGGATGGTGATGCCGATCTTTACATGAGTTATCAGCAAGTCGCCCATTACTATGATTATCAAGTAAGCGAGTTTACCTACGGCAGCAATGAGTTGATTGCCTTCAAACCTGAGCAAGATGGTTACATCAAACCTGGGCGTTACTACTTAAGCGTTGCAGGACGTTCAGATTACTCAGCCGTAACGCTCAATGCTCATTTAGTGACAGAACAGCCCAATGAGCACCCAGAGTTCAAAGATGATCTTGCACCTTTACTATTAGAGGCGGGGCAATCCCAACACCTTACCGTACACCAACAACGATATATCGCGATTTATGTTCCGGAAGGAGTAACCGAGGTACAGGTTTTGCTCAGCACTTCAACACTAAATCATGGTGATATTGATCTCTTTGCCGCTCAAGCATATTGGCCCACTCGCGAGCAGTTTGATCACGCCTCAAACAATAAAGGCAGTAATGAATACCTTAGCATCCCAGTCACTCAAGCTGGCTAT
>JBOFIW010000312.1:0-11999 GCA_051650365.1 Vibrio sp.
CGCTGATAAAGATCAAACGTCGCAACGGTTGCCATCGAGTTATAGGTAGAATCCAGAGTGGACATTGCCGCAGCAGCTAACGCAGAAATAATTAAACCTATCACCCAAGGGTTAGTGTGGTGAAACACAAAATCAAGTATCACTTCATTACTGTTTGTAAAATGTCGCTCTTGATAAAAAATGCTCAATAACACGCCAAGTAAAGCGAAAAAGAAGTAAATAAAAAAAGCACCATAACCACACAGTAACATCGACTTTTGTGCCGTTTTTTCACATCTCGTGGCTAATGTTCTCTGGATGATCAATTGATTGGTACCGTACACGCTCATGTGTAAGAAACTGACGGCCACCACCCCCGCCCACAATGTAGTGTCGACACCCAAATCGAACTGAAGATTGATGATATTCAGTTGCTCCCGTGAAACCCCGTGTAACCCATCGGCTTGAATGAGGAGTAGAACGAAGATTGCCACACTCCCCACAATTAATACTGCTGACTGCAACATATCCGTCCAGATAACGGTCGAGATGCCACCAGCATAGGTATAGCAAGCCGTAAATAAAGTGATGTAAACGATCGCCTCGACAATAGATATTGGTAGAATCTGAATTAAAATCAATGCAATAGCATAAAGAACAACACCAGAAGAAATGCATTGAACCAATATGAACACCACAGAGTTAATGGTTCGGGCATAAACACCAAAGCGGTGTTCTAAATATTCATAAATGGACGTAAAACCCATTCGGTAAAAAACGGGGATAAAAAATACAACTGCGAAAAAAATGACTATCGGATAATTCAAATGGATGCTTAACGCTTCCATGCCCGATTGATAAACCCAACCCGGCATACCAATAAAGGTCATAGCACTGATGTATGTCGCTAAAATAGAAACGCCTGCGGTAAACCACCCAAACTGTCTTCCACCAGTTGAAAAATCAGCATTCCCAGCACTCCTCTGATTAACAAACCAGCTAATTAGTATGGTCAATATGAGATAAATCGCGACAACGACAAAAGTTGAATACGTAACCATTATGATTTTCCCCGCTCTCGATCTCATCAATTACACGGCTAAAAAGCTTTTAATCGAACAATAATTCCGACCAAAAATACCGAAATTGAGTAAACATGGCGCTCATCATAAGTGATAATTACCGCAGTATGACCAAAACACGCCATTTATGAGACATTGCTCAACAAAACACACAAAATGGGTACGCATTCATTTTTAAGTTGATTTTGATCACGGATCATTATCGTGAAATAAATCTATTCTTCTTAGCGAAGCAAAGGTTGACAAAGGTGGTTCAACCGGCTCAATCACACTGTTGAATTACATTCAAATCCATTTAAAACAGAGGTTTATCGGTCATGAGCACAAAAAAACACATGAGCGAAGTTCCTATGATTCAAAGAGTAACCGCCTATCTGGCGATCTTGGTTGGTTACTTTTTCTATTGTTATAACTTTGTAATTATTGACTACGTACGCCCTTACATCGTTGAAGCTTATGATGGCATTAGCCTTTCAGATACTGCTCAATTCTACACATGGCAATCCGTTGGGGCGCTGATTGGTGCATTAAGTTGCGCTTGGTTTGCTGGCCGCTTTGGCAAGAAATACACCTTAATCACGATCACTGCACTCAACGGTGGTGCAACCATAGTGAACATGATGTTTACTGACTATGCGACATGGGCTGCGATGCGTTTCATCATAGGTTTATCGCTGGGCGGCTACTTTACCGTTGCTGTCAGCTTGATGATTGGCCTCTTTACCCCAACGGTTCGCGGCAAACTGACCGCATTTGCCTCATCCATGTTTTCTGTAGCTTTAATGGTAATGGGGGCATACGCGGCCTTTATTTCTAACATTGATGCGCCTTGGGAAAGTTTGATGTGGGTCGGTGGAATTCCGCCTTTAGTTGCCGCATTTGCCATGGTATTTGTCTTACCTAGCGATAAAAATGTTATCGCTTACGGCGAAGAAGATTCCTCGGCTAACTCAGGAGAAAACACACCTGCAAAAAATGGCTCTTGGGGTGAAATGCTCAGCAAACCTTATAGACTCCTTACCATCACCTGTTTGCTTCTAGCAGGTCTTAATTTTTACGGTTTTCAATTCTTTAGCGGATTTGTCACCACATATTTAAAAGAAGTTCGTCAGTTTGATGGCGCAACAATCGGAGTAATCTTCTCAATCTCCGCTTTTGGTTCTCTATTTGGAGCCTGGGTGTGGGGCGCGGTCGCCGACAAATTTGGGCGTAAAGTGAATGCGTTTGGCTTCATTCTTGCGGGCATTATGGCTTCCATCTTTTTCATCGCCCCAAGCGATCTAATGATTGGTGGCCTCAATATGCTGGCAATCTTGGGCTTAGTTTATAACTTTGGCCTCTCGTCTTCAGCGGTTTGGGGTGGCTACTTCTCAGAATTATTCCCAGCTCATTTGCGCAGTTACGGTGCAGCACTCTTCCACGGTGGGCGAATTATCGGGATGTGGGCACCTATGGTTCTCATTTTTATCAAAGAGCGCACCGACTTACAGACTGCAATGTGGGGCTCACCGATTGTATGGATAGTGGCAGGCCTATTATGGCTATCGCTTCCAGAAACATTAAAAGGCGGCTTATTCGATAAACGTAAAAGCACCCAACCAGCTAACGCATAAATCTGATTCAAGGTGCGGATGACTCTCATCCGCCCCTTCCATCCCAATGAGTCCTGTTCCCCATGCTGACTCAAACAGCAAAAAGAGAGTTTTACTATGACAAAATATCAACAAGCAAAACGCATTGTGCGTGAATACTTTGATGCAATGGATAACGCATCCTATGAAAACGTTGCTGAAGTCTTAAAAGCCCATACCACCGAAGATTATTTATGGCGTGGAGTCTATCCATTCCGTGAACAGCAAGGTGCACAAGCGGCGGCCGATATTTTTTGGGCTCCATTAATGAAATCCATGACTCGAATGCAGCGTCGTCAAGATATTTTCATTGCAGGTAATAACGAGATCAATCCAGATGAAATTTGGGTAATGAGCATGGGCCATTTTATGGGGCTCTTCGATGCTGAATACTTAGGTATGCGCCCAACTGGCAAAATCATGAACATTCGTTATGCCGAGTTTAACTGTGTCGAAAATGGCAAGATCAGCAAAACGGGACTGTTCCTTGACCTATTGGGTGTTATGGATCAAGCCGGTTGCTATCCGTTACCGCCGTCTACGGGCAAGCATTTTGTCTATCCGGGCCCACGTCATCATAATGGACTGCTATTTGAAGATGCGGCTCCAGAAGAAGGTGTGGCTACCTTAAATCTGGTCAATCAAATGGTTGCTGATCTTTCAGCCCTGAACGATAGCGGTGCAATGGGCTGTCCTCCGGAAGTTCTTGAGAAAAGCTGGTCAAAAGACATGATTTGGTATGGTCCCTGTGGGATTGGGGCTTCATACACCATCCCTCGCTACCAACAACAACACCAATTACCTTTCCGCAACAACTTAAAAGATAAGAAGTTCAACGGCCATGTCTGTCGATTTGCAGAGGGTAATTTTGCGTGTTTCTTTGGTTGGCCAAATCTTTCGAATACTCCGATTGGTGGATTCTTGGGAATGCCAGGCGGAGAGATCCGCGCCGATATGCAGGTTGTTGATGTGTACTACCGCGACGGTAATAAGCTCTCTGAGAACTGGGTATTGATTGATCTCCCTTACTGGTTAAAACAGCAAGGTTTGGATGTCTTTGAACGTACCCAAAAGATTATGAATCCAGCCTTGTAAATCGCGACTTGGATTCACACTCTCTCGATGAAATGAACTCTCCCTAAGATCTGGGAGAGTTTCTCTATATCACTTCATGGACGAGGCGATAATCTGACTATGGATATCTCATAGCCGTTTATTTTGGGTATGACCCCAAATAATGAGCGAATAACCGTTTACCGCTCTAAATTATGTGACGTTGTGTTAATTGAATTGATGACTACGTAACTATTTATGCTAGGCTGTAATCGGTTCTAATGACTGATAAATCACGAGTTATGCATTCTGAAAAAGCCACCGTCACCTCCAAAGATGTTGCCAAGTTAGCTGGGGTTTCTCAATCTACCGTATCACGTGTTTTTGTACCGGGTAGCTCGGTATCAGAAAAAACGAAACAGAAAGTCTTTGAAGCAGCCAAAGTTCTTAACTATCGACCTAATGCGTTTGCACGCAGTTTAACGACAAATGAATCCAAACTGATCGGTTTGGTTTTCCCAGACGCAGATTACCCTATCCATATGAAAACGTTGCAGTTAATTTCTAGCGAATTGCAGCAGGTGGGTTATTCCGCCGTTCTGATCCCCTGGCAAGTGGATGAACAAGATAACCACTCCATACCGAATATTTTCCAATATCGAGTGGATGGTGTTATTGCAGCTTCTGCAACATTCAATAAAACACTTTATGAAGAGTGTGAAGAATTCAATATTCCCATTGTGCAATACGCCCGAGTCGTTGAAGGCACGAAAAGCAGCTATGTGATCAGCGATAACTATGAAGCAGGCAGACAAGCGGCTCAGTTGTTACATCAAACTGGTGCTCAATCTGCAGTTTATTTAACAGGTGATGTACCCACTTTTACCAATGATGAGCGCCAACAAGGTTTTTGTAGTGAATTTAAATCACTGACCGGTTACACCCCGCCCGTGGTGAAGGCAACTTATGATTACACCGGATCACTTGAAACCATACGCCGTCTGATTGCGGACTCGTCTCGACCCGAGGCCATTTTCTGCGCAACCGATAACCTTGCAATGGCCGTCATGGATATTGCAAGATTCGAGTTTTCACTTCGGATACCAGATGAACTACAAGTCATTGGTTTTGATAACATTCCTCAAACAGAATGGCTCAGTTACCAACTCACCACTTTTGCCCAAGATTTTAAGCGGCTAGCTCGCGAGTCGGTCAAAATTATTGTGGATCAGATTACCACTAGGAATCAGAGTTTGGTCAAATTAATGGTGCCAACTAGGTTAATCCAACGTAAAAGCACTCTCACATCCTAAACGGTTGGGGGGAAGCTCCCCCCAAAAAAAGCCAGATCGTGTTGTTGAGTTTAAGCATTGGCATACCGCTCTAGATAAAGAATCGTGGCGGCAGTGCGCGAAGGCACATCAAGCTTTTTCAGTAAGCTTTTCATATGTACTTTCACAGTAGATTCGGAAATAAACAGGCGATCCGCAATTTGTCGGTTGCGATACCCTTTCGCGACTTCCGACATAATCTGCATTTCACGTTCCGTTAGCGTTTCAAAAGGATTACTCGCGCCATCGCGATTTAAAAGGTAGCGCTCTACGGATTCACTAAAGGCTTTTTCACCTCGCATGGCTTGTTTTAGTAACTCCACAAGCAGGTCTGGTTCCGTATCTTTGAGCAGATAGCCATCAGCCCCCGCTTTCACTAACGCTTCAATATCTGCCGCGCTATCCGAAACCGTTAGGATCACCACATAAGCATCACACTCATCGGTGCGTAGCGCCGTCAATGTATCTAATCCCGACATCCCTTTCATATTGAGATCGAGCAAAATCAAGTCCGGTTGCAGATCATGCGCCAGAGCAATCGCTTCAGCCCCATTACCCGCTTCGGCAACTACCTCAAACTCGTCCTCAAAACTCAACAGTTGATTAATACCACGGCGCATCAGCGGGTGATCATCCACTAAAAGAACTCTACAACTCATTCTTATTTTTCTCCTCGCCCTGTTGGTAAGTGAGCACCACTTTACAGCCTTTACCCAGAGCGGATTCAACCTTTAATTCACCGCGCAAGCGGGCGGCACGTTCTTGCATAATGCTCATACCATAATGGTTGAGCTTGTGATCTTGTGGGTCGAAACCGACCCCGTCATCTTCAATCGTTACTCTAACTGTTCCCTGCTGCTCATGACAATTGACCATTATCTTAGTAGCCTGAGCATGTTTGATCGCGTTGATCGTTGCCTCACGAATCAACTGCACTAAATGCACTTGTTGATGAGCATCCAGCGCAATTGAAGAAAGTGCGTTATTGAGTTCAATTTTAGCTTCAGTTTGACTTGAGAGTTGAGTCAACATTCCCAGTAATGACTGGCCAAAACTGCCCTCACTCAAGGTTAGGCGAAAGGTGGTTAGTAGCTCACGCAGCTGAGTGTAAGCATCCGATAAGCCTTTATCGATCTCGCTGATAATGTTTTCCGTCTTACTCAAATCACCACAGGGTTTTAGTGGCATCACTGAACGTTTCAACAGAGTTAATTGAATTTTCAAATAAGAGAGCGACTGCGCCAACGAATCATGCAGCTCGCGCGCTATGGTTGCTCGCTCTTCCATTAAAAGCAGTTGCTCAGCTTGGCGTTGTGCCTGATTGTAGTAAATCGCGCGCGACAATATCATCGCAAAGTTATCAATCAAAGCGCGATCCGGCCCCTGCGTACTCGCATCCCAGTAGAGATAACCAAGATGGCGTCCATCGAGCGTCAGCGGGGTTTGTAGCATAGCCTTACCGCTCGGCTTGCCTTCTTGTAAAATCAGCGGTTTTCCTGCTTCTTCTTCAATTTCTAAACGCAGGGCGTTGATCCCCTCTACCGCCACCCAATGACGTAATATGGTTTGAAAATTACTCGCCGTGATCCGAGACGCCGTCAATTCTTGCGAAGAGTGATATAAGACCTGCAATGATTGGTTGGCAGTTTGCAGCTTATGCGTTTTCTCATTCACCGCATGTTCTAGCCCTCGATATAACTTACCAAGATCCCCCGCCATGCTATTAAAAGTGCGGGTCAAAATCCCCATTTCTGTACTGCTGGTTTCATCCAATGAAACCTCAAAAATACGGTTTTTAATCTTCTCACTGGCGGCCACCATTGCATTTAAGGGCCTCACCACTTCCTCTCGGGTGTAATACACCACAAACAGTGTAACAGCAAAAATCCCCCCTAAGCCAAAGCTACCGACCGCCGCCAAAGCAATCAATTTACGCTCAGAAAAACGCTGCAACTTAAGTACGAAATCATCCACCAGCCCGACAAAGGGGGCAACTTGGTGGAGATAATCAGCATTTTGGTCGCTATTTAGCACCTTTTTTAATTGATGCCAACGTTCGATCAACTGGTAGTAATCGTGTTGGATATCACTCGGCACTGTCCAATCCAACAGTGCCAACATGGAAGGTGAATAGAGCGAGTTTTCGAAAAGATAAATGTGTGCTTTGTAATCTTTCGATTGAGCCTGAATGTCATACGCCAGTCGATAGCTTTGCATACGCATTGAGCCGGAAACGTTAACAGCCTCCGCATCATTCAGTGAAGAAGCCAACGTCACAATCGCGACCCCTGTTGTCAGCGCGGATAAAAATAAAATCAGCAACATGGCTTTCGCCATCGTGCGAGTTAATGATTTGCGAACCGGACTAGGCAACGCGATTTCTCTCTCATTGATCACAAAGATTCCACCTCTTTAGGGCTACACTATCCGAAACGAGCAGGTTAATTTATTGATCCAAAACAATCCACCACCTCAATTACCTCCTAAGAGGTATTTATACAAATATGTCAAAAACTACAATTTGTGTATGGAAATGTGGCGAGTTGTGAACAGGCGCAGAGAGAAATATGGTTGATTTGACCAAACGACGTTGGTTTACCCCTAGCCATCAACAGCAGAGTCACGTTCGATTGCCTTGGATTGCACGCCAGCAAACGTTTATTGATGAATGCACACGTTGTGGAAAATGCGTTGAAGCGTGTGAAACTCACATCATCGAAAAGGGTGATGGAGGTTTTCCCACTGTCAACTTTTCGATTGATGAGTGCACGTTTTGTTACCAGTGTGCACAGAGCTGCCCAGAACCGATTTTTCTGCCGCAGAGTGAAAAGCCTTGGCAAGCGTCCGTTGAAATTGCTAGCCAATGCTTAGCGCATAACCAAGTTGAATGCCGCTCTTGTCAGGATGCTTGCCCAGAAGAAGCTATCCATTTTGCTTTGCAAATTGGCCGTACTGCGAGCCCGCAAGTGAACTCTCAAAACTGCTCAGGCTGCGGTGCTTGTGTTTCAGTTTGTCCAAGCAACGCAATGACGGTTCACTATACTCATAACATCGCTTAGACGGCGTAGATAAATTGGAGAGTAATATGTCACAACCTGTAGCTTCACTGCATGAAGTTCACATCTCCAGCTTGGTGGTTCACACCTTGCCTGAGCATCTACTCACCGTAAAACAGCAAGTGAGCGAGCTGCGTGACGTGGAAATTTACGGCGAAGATCCGCAAGGCAAACTCGTCGTGGTGATTGAAACCGATCGTCAAGGCTTCGTCACCGAAACGATTGAACACATAAATAATCTTCCCAATGTGCTTAACGCTTTTTTGGTTTTCCATCAGGTAGAGACTGCAACGGAAGAAGAACTATAGCCAAACTACTGAGATTGCCTGTCGCTTAGATAGTGACGGCATCCTGTAGGAAGGAAATATTACACACTGGAAATACCTTTTCTGAACTCGAGGGTAATGTATGAAAATGACCAGACGTGCGTTTGTGAAAGCAAACGCAGCCGCCTCAGCTGCGGCGGTTGCAGGGATCACCCTCCCCGCTTCTGCCACCAACCTGATCGCTAGCTCCGATCAAACCGCTATTCATTGGGACAAAGCACCTTGCCGTTTTTGTGGTACAGGTTGCTCTGTGCTGGTCGGAACCCAAGATGGTCGTGTTGTTGCCACGCAAGGTGATCCAGAAGCACCGGTCAACAAAGGTCTTAACTGTATTAAGGGTTACTTCCTTTCAAAAATCATGTACGGACATGATCGCTTAAAAACACCTTTGTTGCGTATGAAAGACGGTCAATACAGCAAAGATGGCGAATTTACTCCTGTGTCTTGGGATACCGCTTTTGACATCATGGCTGAAAAATGGAAAGCCTCACTGAAAGCCAAAGGCCCAACCAGCGTGGGTATGTTCGGCTCAGGTCAGTGGACGGTCATGGAAGGTTACGCTGCTGTGAAACTGATGAAAGCGGGTTTCCGTTCAAATAACATTGACCCGAACGCACGTCACTGTATGGCTTCTGCGGTAGTCGGCTTCATGCGCACCTTTGGTATTGATGAACCGATGGGCTGTTATGACGACTTTGAACATGCCGATGCTTTTGTGCTTTGGGGTTCAAACATGGCAGAAATGCACCCAGTTCTCTGGACCCGCATTACTGACCGTCGTCTAAGCCATCCTCACGTTAAAGTGAATGTACTCTCCACTTACTACCACCGTTCCTTTGAGTTGGCAGATCATGGCTACATTTTCCACCCACAGTCTGATTTAGCAATCGCCAACTTCATCGCCAACTACATCATTCAAAACGATGCGGTGAACTGGGACTTTGTGAACAAACACACCCACTTCAAGCAAGCGGTAACGGATATCGGTTACGGTCTGCGTGATGATGACCCATTGCAGAAAAAGGCGAAAAATCCCAACTCTGGTGATGTCAGCGATATTTCGTTTGAAGAGTATAAAAAATCGGTTGCGCCGTACACAGTTGAAAAAGCCTCTGAGATTTCAGGTGTGGCTCCCGATAAACTAATCACACTGGCAAAACAGTATGCAGATCCAAACACCAAAGTGATGTCACTCTGGACCATGGGCATGAACCAACATACTCGCGGTGTATGGATGCAAAGCTTGGTGTACAACCTGCACCTGCTTACTGGCAAAATCGCCACCCCAGGTAACAGCCCATTCTCACTGACCGGTCAACCATCAGCGTGTGGTACTGCTCGTGAAGTCGGTACCTTTGCACACCGTCTGCCAGCAGACATGGTGGTGGCTAACCCTAAACACCGTGCGATTGCAGAAAAAGTGTGGAAACTGCCTGAAGGCACTATCCCACCTAAACCGGGCTTCCACGCGGTACAGCAAGACCGTATGCTCAAAGACGGCGTACTGAACTGTTACTGGGTACAATGTAATAACAACATGCAAGCGGGTCCAAACATCAATGCTGAGCGTTTACCAGGCTACCGTAACCCTGAAAACTTCATCGTGGTATCTGATGCTTACCCAACCGTAACAGCGCAAGCAGCTGACCTTGTTCTGCCGACTGCAATGTGGGTAGAAAAAGAAGGTGCTTACGGTAATGCCGAGCGTCGTACTCAGGCTTGGTATCAACAAGTGAAAACCATCGGTGAATCTCATTCAGATTCATGGCAAGTCATTGAGTTTTCAAAACGCTTCAAAGTGGAAGAAGTGTGGCCGGAAGAGTTACTGGCGAAAGCACCTCAATACCGTGGCAAAACACTGTATGACGTGTTGTTCAAAAACGGTCAGGTGGATAAGTTCCCAGTCAGCGAAGCTCGTGAACTCAACGATGATGCACACCACTTTGGTTTCTACATTCAGAAAGGTCTGTTTGAAGAGTATGCCGAGTTCGGTCGCGGCCATGGTCACGATTTAGCGCCTTACGATGTTTACCACCAAGTTCGCGGCCTGCGTTGGCCAGTTGTCGATGGTAAAGAAACTAAGTGGCGCTTTAAAGAAGGCTCTGACCCTTATGCGAAAGCAGGTTCAGGTTGGGACTTCTACGGCAAACCAGATGGTAAAGCGTGGATCATCTCCTCTCCTTACGAAGCACCACCAGAAGTACCGAATGCTGAATATGACTTGTGGCTCTGTACAGGTCGTGTGCTGGAACACTGGCATACCGGCACCATGACGCGTCGTGTCCCTGAGCTGTATAAAGCAGTGCCAGATGCACTGTGCTTTATGCACCATGAAGATGCGCAAGCACGCGGTTTACGCCGTGGCGATGAAGTGCTGATCTCCAACTCGCGTGGTGAAGTTCGAGTTCGCGTGGAAACTCGCGGTCGTAATAAGCCACCAAAAGGCTTGGTGTTCGTGCCTTTCTTTGATGCTCGCATTCTGATCAACAAGTTGATCCTTGATGCAACTGACCCACTCTCGAAGCAAACTGACTTCAAGAAGTGTCCGGTTAAGATCACCAAAGTCGCGTAACCCTGATTGAACTGGGCTGTTCGTCAGCCCAGACTAAGTATTAAGCCGCAAGGCGGAGAATTTACGATGAAAAAACAACTCATTGCCTTACTTTCAGTGTTTACTGTACTGGTTGGTGTCGCTCATGCTGAGCTAGACAACCCAGGCGGTATCGGTGGTCTAGAATCACTGCGCGGGGCAACTGAAATTGAAGCGACTCGCGCCGCTGATCCAATGAAAAAATACCCACGTGAGCAAGCGTTGGAAAGTGACTTCGTGTACCAACCACCACTGATTCCACACAACATTCGCAACTATGAAGTATCGCTGAACGCCAACAAGTGTCTTGCTTGCCACAGTTGGAAAAATGCAAAAGAAATGGGTGCAACTAAGATCAGTGTGACTCACTTTGTGAACCGTGAAGATGCAGTACTTTCGGACGTTTCGCCACGCCGTTACTTCTGTTTGCAGTGTCACGTACCTCAAGCGGATGCAAAACCGCTTGTCGAGAACGATTTCGAACGCGTTGATTCACTTCGTTAACCGAAAAGAGGCCATTTATGAAATTTCTGAAAGCGTTTTGGCTTCGTTTGTCTCGCCCAAGTAAGGCTGCCGTTGGTGTGGTTTTGCTGATGGGCTTTGTGGGCGGCCTGCTATTTTGGGGCGCCTTCAACACCGGTATGGAAGCAACAAACAGCGAAGAGTTTTGCTCAGGCTGTCACGCGCCGATTGTGGCCGAGATCCAAGAGACGATTCACTATTCAAACCGTTCTGGGGTTCGTGCCATCTGTTCAGATTGCCATGTTCCTCATGAGTGGACAGACAAAATTGTGCGTAAAGTGCAAGCATCCAAAGAATTGGTGGCTCACTTTATTGGTACAATAGATACGCAAGAGAAGTTCCAAGCACGTCGCGCCCACTTAGCGGAGCGTGAATGGGCTCGGTTGAAGAAGAACGATTCATTGGAATGTCGAAACTGTCACCAGTTTA
>JBOFIW010000313.1:0-2277 GCA_051650365.1 Vibrio sp.
GTTTATCCACCCAATGAAATGGTGGAAGGGTTTGACCTGCGCAATGTGCAGCGCCGAGTCGGCGACCGTTCGCGGCGTGAAGAGTCGCGCTACCTGTTTCTCGAAGCATTGTTGTCAGCCAAAGAGCAGTTGTATATCAGCTATGTAGGACGCTCGATTCAAGATAACAGCGAGCGCGTGCCTTCGGTGCTGGTCAGTGAGCTTTTGGAATATTGCGAGCAGAACTACTGCTTGGCAGGTGATGAAAATCTAGAAAGTGATGACTCCGGACGCCGTTTGGTGAAGCACTTAACCACCCAGTATCCTATGGTACCGTTTAGCCCGCAGGCGTTTATTGCTGGCAGTTTTGCCCGTGAATGGCTACCTGCCGCGCGCCGCCAAGGGCAGAGTAGCGCCGATTTTCTCACTCCACTGAGTGATTATCTGCTCGAAGTGAGTTGGCCGATGGAGCTGGATCTGGTTGAGCTGCAACGTTTTTGGCGTCTGCCCGTTGAGTATTTCTTCAAACGCCGCTTGAAAGTGAGCTTTGAGCCGCCGCTAGCTGTGCTGGAAGATGATGAGCCGTTTGCTTTGGATGGATTGAGCGCTTATCAGCTGCGTGATGAGTTGGTGGAAAATCTACTGGTTTGCCGCGATGGCGCAGAGCGTGACCAAGTGGTGGCGCAGTTTTCGAAACAGCAACGAGCACAAGGCAAGTTGCCAGTGGCGGCGTTTGGCGATCTTGAATTGGCGCAAAGTGCTCAGCAAGCCTTGGCACTGGCAGAAAAAATTGGCTTTTTGTGTCACCAACCACTGGAAGATGAAGAGATTGATCTGCGCTTGCAGCCATTTGACGATGGCCGAGAAGTCTTACTACGTGGCTGGCTCGTGAAGCGTTATCAGTCTGGTTTAGTGCGTGCGCGCAGTGGTGCGATTCGCTCGGAAGATTTATTAGCCGCATGGATTGATCATCTCTGCTTGGCAGCGAGCGGCAAAGCCGTCACGACCCATTTGATTGGTTATGAGCGCAAAGACGGGGTGCAGCACCAGATGTTGCCGCCACTTAATGACTCGCAGCAAGCCAAGGCGCTACTGAGTGAACTGGTCGCGCTGTTTTGCCAAGGCATGAACCAGCCTTTGGCTTATTTCCCGAAAACGGCGTTGGCTTGTGTGGAAGCCGGATTTTCCCGTGGCAAATGGCAGGAAGATGAAGAGAAGTCCTACAAAAAAATGGCGGACACCTTCAACGATAGCTTTTACATCAAGGGTGAGGGCGGTAATCGCTACATCGCGCGCATTTGGCCGCAGTGGAGTGATGAACTGGCAAAAACGCTGCGCCAATTGGCCATTACCGTGCTACAAACACCGCGTTTGCAAGTGCAAGATGCCGAACAGGTTTAATCATGAATGACGTGAGAAGTGGGTGGCCGCCAGAAAATCATTATTGGTGTAGGGCGTTCGCTGTACGGCCACAGGTCAGAGGGACCTGAATTCTTGTGTAACAAATGAATTTGTTAACGTGCGCGCAGTGTAAAGCGCCGCCTTGGCTTATGCCGTGAAGTGGATCCCATAAGCCCATACTCAATCACGGTTTTTAGTTTAATGCAGAGAAATATTCGTTTTGGGTCACATCTCTGCGTTGGTAGATAGAAGGATTAAGGCTGATGAGTGCCTATTCAAATAAGCTGGCTGTTACGCTCGATACGTTGCGCTTTCCTTTGCATGGAGCGCGGCTAATTGAAGCTTCTGCAGGAACAGGAAAAACCTACACCATTGCTGGGCTTTATCTGCGTCTGGTGCTTGGGCACGGCTGCGCAGAAACTCGTCACGCGCATCCGCTGAGCGTTGATCAAATTCTGGTGGTGACCTTTACCGAAGCGGCCACAGCAGAGCTGCGTGATCGTATTCGTCGCCGCTTGCACGATGCGCGCCTCGCCTTTGCCCGTGGTGCGAGTGAAGATCCGCTGCTTAGTTCCCTGCTAGCTGAATTTACCGATCATAGCCTAGCCGTGTCTTTGCTGCTTAATGCCGAGCGGCAGATGGATGAAGCGGCCATTTTTACTATCCACGGTTTTTGCCAACGCATGCTGACTCAAAATGCGTTTGAATCGGGCAGTCGCTTTGAAAATGAATTCGTCACCGATGAAAGTCGCCTCAAGGCCCAAGTGGTGGCCGATTATTGGCGTAGACAGTTCTATCCTTTGCCAATTTCACTCGCGAACGAAGTGCGCCGCTTATGGCCGGCACCTGCTGCACTGTTGGCTGAGATTGCAGGTTATCTTTCTGGGCCGCCAGTTA
>JBOFIW010000314.1:0-6737 GCA_051650365.1 Vibrio sp.
GTGCTCGATCTCTTTTGTGGTTTAGGGAATTTCACTCTGCCGTTAGCAAAACAAGCGCAACAAGTGGTGGGTGTAGAAGGTGTAGAAGAGATGGTGCAACACGCCACTCACAATGCGAAATTGAACCAAATCAATAATGCGGCGTTTTATCAAGCCAATTTGGAACAAGATATGACGAGCGCCTCATGGGCGCAGCAGAAATTTGCTAAAGTACTGCTCGACCCTGCCCGCGCAGGTGCAGAAGGGATTGTGGATCAACTGGCTGCGTTAGGGGCTGAGCGAGTGGTATATGTGTCGTGCAACCCTTCGACACTGGCTCGTGATAGCCAAAGCTTGCTGAGCCAAGGATTTTGCTTAGAAAAACTGGGCATGTTGGATATGTTTCCGCACACCAGTCATCTTGAATCCATGGCTTTATTTGTGAAAAAACGCTAGTGACTGAACTCTTCATTTCAGCGTCAGTCGAAGGCTAAAAATACAATTATTAGGATGATATCAATGGTTGCGGTACGAAGCGCACACTTAAACCCAGACCAACAGTTTGAGCTAGAAACATGGATAGCCAGCCTTGCCCAAGAGGGTAAAACGGCCGCTAAATTGACCGCAGTGTATCGCGATTGTGAACAGCTGCTTGCTGGTAACCCACAAGGGCCATTGCTGTTGTGGCGTGGACGAGAAATGATCGAAATCTTGATCACCCTGTCGATGGATCGCCCAACATTAGTGGCGGCTTTACTGTTTCCCATCGCGACCAGTGGTGTGTTGGATAATGAGTCACTCGAAGAAAGTTACGGCAGAGAAGTTCTCAAGCTCATTCAAGGTGTAGAAGAAATGGCCGCCATTGGTCAGCTCAATGTGACCATGCATGGCAGTGAAGCCTCTGCACAAGTGGATAACGTGCGCCGTATGCTACTGGCGATGGTGGATGATTTTCGCTGCGTAGTGATTAAACTTGCCGAGCGGATCTGTAACCTGCGTGAAGTGAAAAACGAGCCGGATGAAATGCGCCGTGTAGCTGCAAAAGAGTGCGCCAACATTTACGCACCACTTGCCAACCGTCTTGGCATTGGTCAGCTCAAATGGGAAATTGAAGACTACGCATTTCGTTACCAACAACCTGACACTTACAAACAGATCGCTAAACAGCTTTCCGAGCGACGCATCGTGCGTGAGCAGTACATTCGGGATTTTGTCAGTGATTTGCGCGCTGAAATGAAACAATCCGGTATCAACGCCGAAGTCAGTGGCCGCCCGAAACACATCTACAGCATCTGGCGCAAAATGCAGAAAAAGAGCCTTGCTTTTGATGAGCTGTTTGATGTGCGCGCGGTACGAATTATTGCTGACAAGCTGCAAGACTGTTATGCCGCGCTCGGTATTGTGCATACCAAGTACAAACACTTGCCGAACGAGTTTGATGACTACGTAGCAAACCCGAAGCCGAACGGCTATCAATCAATCCATACCGTGATTCTGGGGCCAGAAGGCAAAACCATCGAAATCCAGATCCGTACCAAGCAGATGCATGAAGAGTCAGAGCTTGGCGTAGCGGCACACTGGAAATACAAAGAAGGCAGCAGTACGAGCCGTAGTGGTTACGATGAGAAGATCACTTGGCTGCGTAAACTGTTGGATTGGCAAGAGGAGATGTCCGATTCGGGCGAAATGCTCGACGAGCTGCGTAGCCAAGTGTTTGATGATCGCGTTTATGCCTTTACCCCGAAAGGTGATGTGGTCGACTTGCCAATGGGCGCTACACCGCTCGATTTTGCCTACCACATTCATTCTGAAGTGGGGCATCGTTGCATCGGTGCGAAAGTGGCAGGGCGCATCGTACCATTCACCCATAAATTGCAGATGGGCGATCAGGTCGAAATCATCACCGCTAAAGAGCCAAATCCTTCACGTGATTGGTTAAACCCATCACTTGGGTTCGTTCATTCAGGTCGTGCACGCGCCAAGATCAATGCTTGGTTCCGTAAGCAAAGCCGAGAAAAAAATCTCGAAGCAGGGCGCGAAATTCTAGAAATTGAGCTGGTTAAAATTGGCGCAACGCTAAAGGATGCAGAGGCTTATGCTCTCAAACGCTTTAACGTTAACAGTGTCGATGAGATGTATGTCGGTATCGGCAGTGGCGATCTGCGTATTAACCAAATCGTTAATCACATCAATGCGTTAGTGAATAAACCAACCGCTGAGGAAGAAGATAAGCTCGCGCTAGAAAAACTGCAGGAAAACAAAGCCCTAACGCCGAATCGCCCGCATAAAGATGCGGTGGTGGTGGAAGGGGTCGATAACCTGATGACTCACCTTGCGCGTTGCTGTCAGCCAATTCCTGGTGATGAGATCCGTGGCTACATTACTCAAGGTCGCGGTATTTCAGTACATCGTAGCGACTGTGAACAGTTGGAAGAGTTGAGCCACCATGCGCCAGAGCGGATCATTGATACCGTGTGGGGCGGCGGTTTTGTGGGTTCTTACCTGTTGACCGTGCGCGTGGAAGCGATGGAGCGCAGTGGCTTATTGAAAGACATCACCACCTTGTTGGCCAATGAAAAAGTCAAAGTGGCGAGCATGAAGAGCCGCTCCGACTACAAGCGACAAATCATCATCATGGATTTCGATCTTGAGGTGAACAACGTTGAAGCCTTAGCGCGAGTCTCCAAACGCATCGAGCAGATCAAAGATGTTATGTTGGTCAAACGCTTAGGTTAAATCCAACGCAAACAGCGAGGTGTGAAGTGAAAACTTCCACCTCGTTGCTTTTTAAACTTCAATAAGTTTAGGCGCTCAATGCCTGATGTGAGGAAAGCCATGTCACACCCGATTGAACAACTCGAACAGATTATGAGTCGCCTGCGTGACCCAGAGCTAGGCTGCCCATGGGATAAAGAACAAACCTTTGACACCATTGCGCCATACACCATTGAAGAAACCTTTGAAGTGGTGGATGCCATCACCCAGCGCGATTGGCCTAACTTGCGTGAAGAGTTGGGGGATTTGCTATTTCAGGTAATTTTCTACAGCCAAATGGCCAAAGAACAGGGATTGTTTGAGTTTCGTGATGTGGTGGATACAGTCAATGAGAAGCTGACGCGACGCCATCCTCATGTATTTGGAGATGTGACCTTTGAAAATGACGAGCAAATTCACGCCAATTGGGAGGCTGAAAAAGCCAAAGAAAAAGCGCAAGCAGGCAAAAATGAACAGAGCATTCTAGACTCTGTACCACGTTCATTGCCCGCGTTATCGCGTGCTCACAAGATCCAGAAAAAGTGCGCCAAATATGGATTTGATTGGGACAGCTTAGGTCCAGTTGTCGACAAAGTGCACGAAGAAGTCTCAGAAGTGATGGAAGAAGCACTGCAAGTGGATGTGGATACGCAAAAAGTAGAAGAAGAGTTAGGCGATTTATTGTTCGCTACCGTCAATTTAGTGCGCCATTTAGGGCATGACCCTGAAATGGCTCTGAGCAAAGCCAACGCCAAATTTGTGCGCCGCTTTCAAGGTGTTGAAGACAAAGCGAGAGCGAAAAATAAGCCACTCCAAGACTTTACTTTGGCAGAGTTGGACGCGTTTTGGGAACAGGTAAAACTTGAAGAAAAACAGGCGATAAAGTCGTTTTAATCGCTGAGCATTAAAAAACAAAGCAAACTCATTGATGAGCTTACTGGTTGATTAAACAGCTAATTTCTCAATTGCTGAAAAAGAGTCCCGTTTGGGACAAAATTGACTCAGATAATGTGTCGCCTATACGCTTCGCTTCAATTTGGTTTGATTTGAAGCAAAAAATAAAAAATTGAGTG
Source organism: Vibrio sp. (assembly GCA_051650365.1). Lineage (GTDB taxonomy): Bacteria > Pseudomonadota > Gammaproteobacteria > Enterobacterales > Vibrionaceae > Vibrio. The sequence goes on from JBOFIW010000314.1 coordinate 3,807, forward strand.
TGATAGATTTCACGTTGTGGCAATGGGGGCCTTCTGGTATAGTTTTGTCCCGTCCAGAAGAAATCCATTTCCCTCATTCAACCATTTTCAGGTTAAACATGACGACAAATTATATTTTTGTTACTGGCGGGGTTGTATCCTCTCTAGGTAAAGGTATTGCAGCGGCATCCCTTGCAGCGATTCTCGAAGCTCGTGGTCTTAAAGTGACCATGATGAAGCTTGACCCTTACATCAACGTTGACCCAGGCACAATGAGCCCAACTCAACACGGTGAAGTGTTCGTTACGGAAGATGGCGCGGAAACTGACCTAGACCTTGGTCACTACGAGCGTTTCATTCGTACCAAAATGACCAAGCGCAACAACTTCACTGCAGGTCGTGTTTACGCTGACGTACTGCGCAAAGAGCGTCGTGGCGACTACCTAGGTGCAACCATTCAGGTTATTCCTCATATCACTAACGCGATCAAAGATCGTGTGATTGCTGGTTCAGAAGGCCACGACATCGCTATCGTTGAAGTTGGCGGTACAGTAGGTGATATCGAATCACTGCCATTCATGGAAGCGATCCGTCAGCTAGCAATCGAAGTGGGCCGTGAAAACGCCATGTTCATGCACCTGACGCTGGTTCCTTACCTAGCGGCAGCGGGCGAAGTGAAAACGAAGCCAACTCAACACTCGGTAAAAGAACTGCTTTCAATCGGTATTCAGCCAGACATTCTGGTTTGCCGTAGCGATCGTATGATCCCTGGCAACGAGCGTAAGAAGATTGCTCTGTTCTGTAACGTGCCTGAAAAAGCCGTTATCTCTATGAAAGACGTGGATTCTATCTACAAGATCCCACAACTGATCCGTTCTCAAGGTTTGGATGATTTGGTGTGTGCACGTTTTGGCATTAACGCGCCAGAAGCGGATCTGTCTGAATGGGAACAGGTGATTTACGAAGAAGCGAACCCAACCGGTGAAGTGACTATCGGTATGGTCGGCAAGTACACTGAGCTACCAGATGCTTACAAATCCGTCAACGAAGCGCTGAAACATGCGGGTCTGAAGAACCGCCTGAGCGTGGCCATCAAATACGTGGATTCACAAGACGTTGAAACCAAAGGCACCGATGTGCTGAATGGCCTGGATGCGATTTTGGTACCGGGTGGTTTTGGCGATCGTGGTATCGAAGGCAAAATCCGTGCAGCTCAGTATGCACGTGAAAACAAAATTCCTTACCTTGGCATCTGCTTGGGTATGCAAGTGGCACTGATTGAATACGCACGCAACGTAGCGGGTATGGAAGGTGCACACTCAACCGAATTCAATAAAAACACCAAATACCCAGTGGTTGGTTTGATCACTGAATGGGTAGATGGCGAAGGCAATGTCGAAGAGCGTAGCGAGAAATCAGATCTGGGCGGTACCATGCGTCTAGGTTCACAGCTATGCCACCTTGAAAAAGGTACTAAGGCGTACGAAATGTACGGTAGTGCAACGATCCATGAGCGTCACCGCCACCGTTACGAAGTCAACAACCTGCTGCGTCCTCAGATTGAAAAAGCAGGTTTGAAGGTTTCTGGTCTGTCAGCAGATAAGAAGCTGGTTGAAGTGATTGAGAACCCTGCTCACCCATGGTTTGTAGCAGCGCAGTTCCACCCAGAGTTCACCTCAACCCCACGCGATGGTCACCCTCTGTTTGCTGGTTTTGTGAAAGCAGCAGGTCAGTACCAACGCGGTGAATTGAAGTAAAAGGATACGGGTAGCCACTCTAGCAGTGTGGCTACCCTTTTAGTTTTGACATTTAAATTCAATTGAGAGGAAACATTAATGTCTAAGATCGTTAAAGTTCTAGGTCGTGAAATCATCGACTCACGTGGTAACCCAACGGTAGAAGCAGAAGTTCATCTAGAAGGTGGTTTCGTTGGTATGGCAGCAGCTCCATCTGGTGCTTCTACTGGTTCTCGTGAAGCGCTTGAACTGCGTGACGGTGACAAGTCTCGTTTCCTAGGTAAAGGCGTTCTGAAAGCGCTGGCTGCGGTTAATGGTCCAATCGCAGACGCTCTGGTTGGCAAAGATGCAAAAGATCAAGCAACTATTGACCAAATCATGATCGACCTAGACGGTACTGAGAACAAGTCAAACTTCGGTGCAAACGCGATTCTGGCGGTTTCTCTAGCAAACGCGAAAGCAGCAGCGGCAGCAAAAGGCATGCCTCTGTTTGAGCACATCGCTGAGCTGAACGGCACTCCTGGCGTATTCTCAATGCCTCTACCAATGATGAACATCATCAACGGTGGTGAGCACGCTGACAACAACGTAGACATCCAAGAGTTCATGATCCAACCAGTTGGCGCAAAAACTCTGAAAGAAGCAGTACGTATGGGCGCAGAAGTGTTCCATAACCTAGCTAAAGTACTGAAGTCTAAAGGCTACAACACTGCAGTGGGTGACGAAGGTGGTTTTGCTCCTAACCTGAAATCTAACGCAGAAGCGCTAGAAGTTATCGCTGAAGCGGTTGCGGCTGCAGGTTACAAACTGGGTACTGACATCACACTAGCGATGGACTGTGCTGCTTCTGAGTTCTACGACGCAGAGAAGAAAGAATACAACCTGAAAGGCGAAGGCCGTATCTTCACTTCTAACGGTTTCTCTGATTTCCTAGAAGAGCTGACTGAGAAGTTCCCAATCGTTTCTATCGAAGACGGTCTGGACGAGTCTGACTGGGAAGGTTTCGCATACCAAACTGAGAAACTGGGTAAGAAAATCCAAATCGTTGGTGACGATCTGTTCGTAACTAACACCAATATCCTGAAGCGTGGTATCGACAACGGTATCGCTAACTCTATCCTGATCAAGTTCAACCAAATCGGTTCTCTGACTGAAACTCTGGCTGCGATCAAGATGGCAAAAGATGCTGGCTACACTGCAGTTATCTCTCACCGTT